>JBEAQC010000127.1:0-38688 GCA_041164085.1 Actinomycetota bacterium | reverse complement strand
TCCTCGATCGGGGCGCCGTCCACCGTGATGCCCCCACTCTCATCGCAGCAGGCCACGCGCTGCCCACCCACAGCGACCACGCGCACGACGGCGTCGTCAGCGGGAACATCCCACTCCTCACGACTGCTCACGAGGATGACGTCGCCTGCTTGCGGGGTGCCCCAGGGAGAGACGAGTATGCGCTCCCCCGGTGACAGCGTGGGCGCCATCGCATCGTCGGCGACGTACGCGATCTGCCCGAACAACAGTCGCGCGGCGATCACGACGACCGCGACGGCTGCGGCCACGATGCCGACCTCGCGAGCGGCCACCGCCGTCCATCGACCGACGGCGCGCCGGGATTTCGGGGCCGCGTGACGGCCTCGCACGACCGGGATGGGCTGGGTGTCGTCGTGAGGGCGCAGGGCGCTCATGACGCGGACGGTGCCTCTTCGAGGGCCGGCTGCTCGAAGGTCGCCGGGATCTCCAGGATCTGGGCGTTGCCGAACGGCCAGACGACCGCGAAGGCACGACCGATGACCTTGTCGACGGGCACGAAGCCACCCCCGGGGTCACCCATGTGAGCTCGCGAGTCTGCCGACGCCGACCGGTGATCGCCCATCACCCACAGGGTGCCCTCCGGCACCAGGACATCGAAGGACTGCTTGCTCGGTGGGTTATTGCGATAGAGGTAGGGCCGCTCATCGAGCGGGACACCGTTGACGGTGATCCGTCCGTCGACGTCGCAGCACACCACTCGATCGCCGCCGACACCGATGACGCGCTTGATGAAGTCCGTGTCGCGCGGAGGAGCGAGGCCTACGATCTCGCCGACGAGCCTCCCCAGACTCTCTACCGGCGTCCGCTCGGGTTCGACGATGTCGCCTGAGATGAAGGACCCGGTGCCGTCGAAGACGATGACGTCGCCGCGTTCGACCGGGCGCAGGTGGTAGACGACCTTGTTGACCAGCACGCGATCACCCACCTGCAGGGTGTCCTCCATCGATCCCGAGGGGATGTAGAAGGCCTGGACCAGGAACGTCTTGACGACGAAAGCCACCAGGAAGGCGCCGACGATGAGGAGAGGGAACTCCAGCCACGCGGGGATACGAGCGCGCTGCTTCACCGGCGACACGTCATCGGACGGGCTGGACCGGCCCGACAGAGGCGGCTCTCCCGACGCGCCGGGCCCCACCGGGGTTCCCGACTGGGAGCCCGTGTCACTCATGATCGCTCGACCGTGTCCGTCGCACGTGTCCGCAATCGCCTCACTCGGCCGCAGCGGGCGTGGTGTCGCGAAGTTCCTTGATCTTGGCAGCCTTGCCACGAAGCTCGCGCAGGTAGTAGAGCTTGGCTCGACGCACATCGCCTCGGGACACGATCTCCACCTTGTCGATGATGGGCGTGTGGAGGGGGAAGGTGCGCTCGACACCGACGCCGTAGGACACCTTGCGGACCGTGAAGGTCTCGCGAACCCCATCGCCGGCGCGGCCGATGACAACACCCTGGAAGACCTGGACGCGGGTCTTGTTGCCTTCGACGACCTTGACGTGCACCTTGACGGTGTCACCAGGACGGAAGTCGGGGATGTCGGTGCGCAGTGACGCGGAGTCAAGATCGTCGAGGGTCTGCATGACGCAATCACTTCCTGCCGGCGCCACAGGTCGCCCGCGTTCGATCCCTCCGGCGGAGGGCACGGCTCCCCACCCGGGTCCGGGCGGGAGGACTGCCTCCTACGGCCGATCCCCTGTGGCGGACCGGCCCCCACATGGGCGGGGACAGCCCCAAAAGTGTGCCATACCCGGGGAGTGGTTCAGCCACCCAGGTCCGAGCGCATCTGCTGCGTGCGGGCGATCGCCTGCTCACGCCGCCAGGCGGCAATGCGGGCGTGGTCACCGGACAGCAGCACCTCCGGCACCTCGTGACCGCGCCACTCCTGCGGCCGGGTGTAGACCGGCCCCTCCAGCAGGCCCTCCATCGAGCCCGGCGCAAACGAATCGTCGGTGATGCTCTCCTCGTTGCCGACGACCCCTGGCAAGAGTCTGGCCACGGCTTCGACGATCGCCAGGGCGGCAACCTCCCCACCCGCGAGCACATAGTCACCGAGCGAGACCGGCACGACCTCAGCCCTCGATGCGAACTCCTGGGCGACACGGGCATCGATTCCCTCGTAGCGGCCGCAGGCGATCACCATCCCGGCACGCCTGGACCACGCATCCGCCATCGCCTGCGTGAGAGGCAGTCCTGACGGAGTCGGGATGATGAGAAGCGGGTCGGTGTGCTCATCGAGCACCGTGTCGAGGACCTCACCCCAGGGCTCGGGCCTCATGACCATGCCGGGTCCACCGCCGTAGGGCTCGTCGTCCACCGTGCGATGTCGGTCGTGTGTGTAGTCACGCAGGTCGTGCACGCGGATATCGAGAAGACCCCACTCGCGCGCCTTGCCGACAAGGGACAGCGCCAGCGGCGACAGGTAGTCGGGGAAGATACTGACGACATCGACCCTCATCGCTCGTCCGCCGATTCGTCCGGGTCGAGCAAGCCCTCGGGCGGGGCGACGATGATGCGGCCGCCATCGACGTCGACCACGGGGACGATCTCGGAGACGAAGGGAATGAGGATTTCCGCTGCGTCAGGCTGCTCCCTCACCGCGAGCACGTCCTGGCCCGGCAGGTGCAGGACCTCCGTCACGGCACCGACCCGCTGACCGTCGAGCGTGACGACGTCAAGCCCGACGAGCGTGTCGTCGTAATACTCGTCGGGATCCTCGGGCCGCTCCCCCGGAGCACGCTCGGCTTCGAGGACGAGTCCCGTCAGCGCTTCTGCCGCCGACCGGTCATCGACACCGACGAAGTGCACACAGAGGCGACCACCGTGGGGACGGGTCGACTCGATGCGCAGGCTGCGCTGCTCGCCAGCGACGAACAATGGAGCACCCGGCACGAGCCGGCGCTCCGGCTCGTCGGTGAGGACATCGACGAGCAGATCGCCCTTGACCCCCAGAGCGCGGCCCACGCGAGCGACCACGACGCGCACGGCGTGTCTAGCGCTCGTCGACGTCGAGGAAGTCGATGCGGACGTGTCCGTCACGGGAGATGGCCGACACGACGGTCCGCAGCGCGGTCGCAGTGCGACCCGAGCGTCCAATCACCCGCCCCATGTCCTCGGGGTTGACGCGCACCTCGAGCGAGGTTCCCCGACGGCCGGAACGCGTCCGCACAGCGACGTCATCGGGGTTGTCCACGATGCCGCGGACCAGGTGGCCCAGGGCGTCCTCGAGCACGTCAGGCCTCGTTGGACTCGGCCACGGCCTCGACGGCCTCGGCAACAGCCTCGTCGGCGACGGCCGCTGCGGCATCCGCCACCGCGTCAGCCTCGGCCGCGGTCTCGATGGCGGCCTCAGCCTCGGCGACGCTGACCTCACCGGCGTTGGCCTCGGCGATCTCGACGACGGCCTCGGCCTCGGCGAGCACGGCCTCGTCAGCGGCAGCGACGGCGACGGCCTCCGCGACCGCGGCATCGGCAACCTTCTCGGCCACCTTCCGCGGCGCGGGCGTCTTGGGCTCATCGGCAGCCTGTGCGACCGCGGCCTCGTACGCCGCGATCTTGGACTCCTTGGGCGCGGCCACCTTGAGTGTGCCCTCCTGGCCGGGCAGGCCCTTGAACTTCTGCCAGTCGCCGGTGATCTTCAACAGCGCGAGCACTGCCTCGGTGGGCTGGGCCCCGACCTTGAGCCAGTGCTGGGCGCGATCGGAGTCGATCTCGATCAGGCTCGGGTCCTGCATCGGCTGGTAGATGCCGATCTCCTCGATTGCACGACCATCGCGCTTGGTGCGCGAGTCGGCAACGATGACGCGGTACTGGGGGGCGTGGATCTTGCCCACGCGCTTCAATTTGATCTTGACGGCCACGGCCGGCACTGCTCCATTCGAATCGGCCACCACGAGGTGGTCATGATGGGTCCTCGGCGTCGCGTGGGGTGCGTCGCCGCCGACCCGGCGGGTACGCCGACGCGGGAGAGAGGGCCCGCGAGGCGCACAGCGTGGGCGAGTCTGCCAGAGACCCCCGGGAGGCAGCCAATCGCCCCACGACTGAGGGCCTAGCCTCCGAGCAGCTTCTTGAGATCGTCGGGGAGTTCGAAGTCCGCCGCGGCCGCCGGCTCGGTGACCGTCGCTGGCTTCATCGCCTCGTCCCGCTCCTGGGCGGCGCGCTTCGCGGGGTTGCCGCTGCGCCCCTTCTTGGGCTTGGCGGGCGCCTTGCCCGAGCGCCCCTTGGACTTCTTGCCCCCGCCTCCACCGATGCCGGGCATGCCCGGCATGCCCGGCATCCCCGGCATGCCTCGACCGCCGCGCATCTGTCGCATCATCTTCTGCGCCTCGCCGAAGCGCTCGATGAGCCCGTTGACGTCGCTCACCTGCGTGCCCGAGCCGCGGGCGATGCGCGCACGCCGGGAGCCGTTGAGGATCTTGGGGTCCTGTCGCTCCTGCGGGGTCATCGATTGGATGATCGCCGCCACGCGGTCGATCTCACGCTCATCGACCTGCTCGAGCTGGGCCTTCATGTCGCCCATGCCCGGGAGCATGCCGAGGATCTTGCCGAGTGATCCCATCTTCTTGACAGCCTGCATCTGCTCGAGGAAATCCTCGAGCGTGAAGTCCTCGCCCTGCGAGACCTTCTGCGCCATGCGCTCGGCCTGTTCGGCATCGAACGCCCGCTCGGCCTGCTCGATGAGGGTGAGGACATCCCCCATGTCCAGGATGCGCGACGCCATGCGATCGGGGTGGAAGGCCTCGAAGTCGTCGAGCTTCTCGCCCGTGGAGGCGAAGAGGATCGGACGGCCCGTGACCGAGACGATCGACAGGGCGGCACCGCCCCGAGCATCGCCGTCGAGTTTGGTGAGGACGACGCCGTCGAATCCGACGCCGGTCCCGAACTCCTCGGCCGTGCGCACGGCGTCCTGGCCGATCATCGCGTCGACGACCAGGAGGGTCTCGTCAGGAGACACTGCGTCGCGCACACGCGCCAACTGGTCCATGAGTTCTGCGTCGATCGCCAGCCGCCCGGCGGTGTCGACGATGACGATGTCATTGAGCTGCACCTTCGCGTGCTCGACGGCGTCCCGTGCTACGCGAACCGGGTCACCGACGCCATTTCCTGGCTCAGGGGCGAAAACCGGCACGCCGGCACGCTCGCCCACGATGCGAAGTTGATCCACGGCGTTGGGGCGCTGCAGATCCGCCGCGACCAGAAGCGGCGTGTGCGACTGCGACCGCAGGTGTGCGGCGAGCTTGCCCGCAAGTGTCGTCTTGCCGGCGCCCTGCAAGCCGGCCAGGAGGATCACGGTAGGAGGCTGCTTCGCGAATCGCAGCCTCCGGGTCTCGCCACCAAGGATCTGGACCAATTGCTCGTGGACGATCTTGACCACCTGCTGCGCTGGATTCAGGGCTCCGGAGACCTCCGAGGAGAGCGCACGCTCCTTGACCTGGGCGCAGAACTCGCGTACCACCGGGAGGGCGACGTCAGCATCGAGCAGGGCGATGCGGATCTCGCGCACGGTCTCGTCGATGTCCGCCTCGGAGAGCCGGCCCTTGCCCCGCAGATTGCGGAAGGTCGCCGACAACCGGTCGGACAGCGAAGCGAACACCGCGGGGTCTCCTCATCGACGTAGCCCGGCGAGCCGGCGGAGCCGCCTCTGTCGCGCTGGTCCGCGGGTGTCCGGAGGCCCGGCCACCCGATCCGAACACCCTACGCCGTGGCGGCGTCCCCGCTATCTGCCCCTTGCTGCAGTCGATCGAGGACCGCGCCCACGAGGCGTGCCCGGTCCTGGGGATCGAGCCGCGATCCGTCGGCCCGCTGCAGATAGAAGACATCCACGACCTCGGAACCGAGCGTCTCGACACGTGCCGCGACGATGGATGCACCGGCGCGCGTGATCGCGTCGCCGATCCGATGAAGCAGGGCCGGTTCGTCGTGAGCTCGCACCTCGAGCACGTCGGCATGACTCGAGGCTCCGGGCACGAAGTCGACACGCGGGGCGGCACCCGAGGCTTCACGGCGCCGATGCGACAGTCGCGCTGCCAGATCAAGGTGGCCGTCAAGGGCTCGGAGGAGGTCAGCACGCACGAGCTCCAGGCTGGGGAACTCGCCGAAGAACGGGACGACCGTCCAGCCCGTGACGGCCCGCTGGCCTACCGTCTCGGTGTCAGCTGCCTTGACCTCGAGTCGATGCAGCGCCAGGGTGCCGGCGATCGCGCCCAGCAGCCCGGGCCGATCGGGCGCGGCCACGATGATGCGGGAGGCCTCTCCGGGCTGACTCTGTCGCTCGAGGACGACGTCAACGCCCTCGGATGCGAGGAGGTGGGGATGTCGCTGCGCGATCACCGGCGCAGGCGCGGGCGCGACACCGGCGAGATGGGCCTGAGCACGCACGACGAGATCATCGACCAGGGACGCCTTCCAGTCGCTCCACGCACCCGGCCCTGTCGCCGCGGCGTCGGCGTAGGTCAGGGCCTTGAGCAGGTCCAGGCACGAGACGCTTCCCACAGCTTCAGCCACGCCCGACGCTGTCACCGGATCGTCGAGATCACGACGTGTCGCGGTCTCCGGCAGCAGGAGATGGTGGCGCACAAGCAGGACCAGGGTCGTTTGGTCTGCCACCGAAAAGCCCATGGCGTCGGTGATGGACTGCGTGATCGCAGCTCCCACCTCACTGTGATCACCCGGCTGTCCCTTGCCAATATCGTGCAGGAGCGCCGCAACGAGGAGAAGGTCCGGCCGCGCGACGTCGCGCACATGGGCGCCGGATTCAGCGGCGGTCTGCACCAGATGCCTATCGACGCGGTAAAGATGCACGGGATTGCCCTGTGGGGCCGACCGCACGGCCTCCCATTCCGGGATCAGCCGGACGATCAGTCCGTGACGGTCCAAGGCTTCCCACACCGGGACCAAGCCAGGCCCGGCACCGAGCAAGGACACGAGGGCATCGCGGGCCGGCTCGGGCCACGGCACGGGCATCGGTGCGAGATCACGTGCCAGGCGGGTGAGTGCGCCTGGCGACACAGGCAGGTTGGCCTGGGCTGCGGCCGCGGCAAGGCGCAGCAGCAGCACCGGATCGCGATCGGGTCGGGCATCCAGGGCGAGCGCTACCTCACCGTCGTGGACAACCACGCCCTCGGCAAGGGGCACGCGCTCGGGCCCCGGCCTGCGCAGACGCCGCCGAATGGGCCGGCCGGAGCGCTGCCGGAGCAGCCTGCCCACGCGGTGCCAGGTCGTGTCCGAGGCGTAGGCCACGGAGCGCGCCGCATCGCCGAGTTGGCGAAGGAGGGCATCCCGATCGGCCATCCCCAGTCGCTCCGCCACATCCCCCTGGTCCTGAGTCCTCAGCACATCGGAGGGGCGACGGTCTTCGGCGACCGCACAGTCATGCAGCGCGTCGCGGATGTCCAGCAATTGATCCCGAGCTGCCGACAAGCCTTCGCGCGGTACGTCAGTGGCCCACGAGGCCGCGATGGCATCGAGGATGGCCACGTCGCGCAGGCCGCCGTAGGCCTCCTTCAGATCGGGCTCCAGAAGATGCGCGGCGTCGCCAACCCGCGCACGCCGCCGGCCGACTGAGTCGTGCAGCTCTCCCAATCGAGTGCGTGCGAGGGCGCGCCAGTCCGCGAGGATTGTCGTGGCCAGCCTCTGACCGAGGGCCGGGTCGCCAGCCACCACGCGCGCGTCGAGCAGGCCCAGGATGACCTTGACATCCGCTGTCGCTGCACGCCGCGCTTCCGCCAGCGTGCGCACGCTGTGGTCCACCCGCACGCCCGAGTCCCACACCGGGTACCACAGGGCATCGACCACCTCGGCGAGCCGTGGATCGGCAGGATCAACCCGCTCGGGCAGGACCAGGACGAGATCGAGGTCGCTGCCGACGGTGAGTTCCCCGCGGCCGTATCCCCCGACAGCGACCAGGCACGCATCCCACGTCGACGCACCGCATGACTCGAAGACCTCGGTGAGCCAGTCGTCCGTCAGTGCGGCGAGCGCACGCCGCCGCGCACCCCGCGACACCACGGGACGCGCCAGGAGCTCAGAACGCGCCTGGCGGTACGCCGAAGGGTCGGCGGGCACGGTCAAAGTGCGTCCGGCCCGCTCTCTCCTGTGCGCACGCGCACGACCGACTCGACGGGCACGACCCACACCTTGCCGTCGCCGATCTTGCCCGTCTGCGCGGCGCCCACGACAGCCTCCACGACACGGGAGGCGTCCTCATCGTCGACGACAACCTCGATCCTGACCTTGGGCACGAGATCGACGGTGTACTCCGCGCCGCGGTAGACCTCGGTGTGCCCACGCTGCCGGCCGAAGCCACTGGCCTCACTGACCGTCATGCCGTGGATTCCCTGAGCCTCGAGGGCGCCCTTGACGTCCTCGAGCTTGAAGGGCTTGATGATGGCGGTGACGAGTTTCATCTACTGCTCCCCTCCGTGCGAGCGGTGGCCGATGCCGGCGAAGACGCCTCCACCACCTGAGTCACCCAACTCGTATGCGGATTCCGCGTGCTCCTCAAGATCGACTCCGCTCACCTCGACATCCTCGTTGACCCGGAAGCCGATCGTCACCTTGATGAGGTAGCCGATGATGAACGTGAGGATGAGAGAGTAGAACAGCACGGCGAAAGCCCCGATGGCCTGCTTGCCCAGCTGGTCCGCCCCGCCCCCGTAGAGCAGTCCGTTGACGCCCGCCGGCGCGGCCTCGGTGGCCAGGACGCCGATGAGGAGGGTCCCGACGAGGCCACCCACGAGGTGGACGCCGACGACGTCCAGGGAGTCGTCGTACTTCAGCTTGTACTTCAGGCCAACCGCCAGGGCACACAGCACGCCGGCAATGAGCCCGATGATCAGGGCCCCGAGGGGGCTCACAGCGCTACATGCCGGGGTGATGGCCACCAGGCCCGCCACGATCCCCGACGCCGCTCCCAGCGATGTCGCATGTCCATCACGGATCTTCTCGGTGATGAGCCAGCCGATGCCGGCCGCGCACGTCGCGACGAAGGTGTTGAGGAAGACCACCGCGGAGGTGTTGTCCGCGGCGACCTGCGACCCCGCATTGAAGCCGAACCAGCCGAACCACAGCAAAGCTGCACCGATCATGACCAGAGTGAGGTTGTGAGGCTTCATCGGAGTGCGGGGCCAGCCCAGTCGAGCCCCGAGGAGAATCGCGAGTGCGAGTGCCGCGATGCCGGCGTTGATGTGCACGGCCGTGCCGCCAGCGAAGTCGATGACGCCGAGCTTAGCGATCCAGCCACCCGTCTCGGGGTCGAGATTGAAGACCCAGTGCGCCACGGGGAAGTAGACGAGCGTCGCCCAGAGTGCCGCGAAGATCAGCCATGCGTCGAACTTCGTACGGTCGGCGATGGCGCCGGCGATGAGCCCGACCGTGAGGCAGGCGAACATCGCCTGGAAGGCCACGAAGATCATGGCGGGAACACTGGCCTCGGGATCATCGGCCATGAGCCCTTCCAGGCCGAAGTATTGCGTCACGTTGCCGAGCAGTCCCGCGTCGCCATAGGACGCGCCGAAGGCCATCGAGTAGCCGTAGAGCATCCAGAGAATGCCCACGATGAAGAGCGCTCCCATGATCATCATCATCATGTTGAGCACCGACTTGACCCGAACCATGCCTCCATAGAAGAAGGCGAGTCCGGGGATCATGAGCAGCACCAGCGCGGATGCCACGAGCATCCAAGCGGTATCACCCGTATTGAGCGCGGATTCCATGCGCGTCACTCTCCTTCTCAGTCCCCAGGTCTTCCTGACCAGCAGGAGCCAAGGGCACGCGCGTTACCTCCGATGCCTCGGCGCGTTACGGGAAGGTGACATCCGCAGCATTCATGTTTCGAGTATGTGACGTGGGTCAGTCGGACAGCAGGGCGTCGACGAATTCCCCTGGCTCGAAGGGGGCGAGGTCATCAGGCCCCTCCCCCAGACCCACCAGTTTGACCGGAACCCCGAGTTCGCGCTGGACCGCGACGACGATCCCGCCCTTGGCGGTGCCGTCGAGCTTGGTGAGCACGATCCCGGTCACATCGACGACCTCGGAGAAGACCTTGGCCTGGGTGAGCCCGTTCTGGCCCGTCGTCGCATCGAGCACGAGCAGGACCTCATCGACCGGGCCGCGCTTCTCGATGACCCGCTTGACCTTGCCGAGTTCGTCCATGAGCCCGACCTTGGTGTGCAGCCGGCCTGCGGTGTCGATGACGACGGTGTCCACATCGGCCTCTTCCCCGATGCGGACCGCGTCGAAGGCCACCGCGGCCGGATCGCCGCCCTCGGGACCGCGCACGACGGCGGCCCCGACACGGTCGCCCCACGTCTGCAACTGATCGGCGGCCGCGGCGCGGAAGGTGTCGGCGGCGCCAAGCACGACGGTGCGCCCCTCGGCGACGAGGAGGCGTCCGAGTTTGCCCGTCGTCGTCGTCTTGCCCGTGCCGTTGACGCCCACGACCAGGAGCACGGCAGGGCCATCACCGGCGCGCGAGGTGCGTATGGACCGATCCATGGTGGGGTCGACGAGCGCCACCAGTTCCTCGCGCAGCAGGGCGCGCACCTGGTCTTGGGAATCCGGCCGCTCGGCGAGTACGCGGGCGCGAAGGCGCTCGATGAGCTCCGTCGATGCAGCGACGCCGAGGTCCGCCGTGAGCAGGGTCTCCTCGACCTCGTCCCAGGTAGACGCGTCAACGGTGTCACGGGACATGAGTGCGAGCAGTCCGCGCCCCAGTGTCGATTGCGAGCGCGCCAGGCGCCGCCGCAGCCGCGTGAGTCGCCCGGCAGCCGGCTCGGGCACTTCGACGACGAGCTCGGCGAGGTCAACCTCCTCCAACTCGATGGCGTCGAGGTCCACCTCATCGGGCACCGCGGACTCGGGCGTAAGCGTGTCCAGCGAGCCTGCGTCCTGGATCGGACGGCGCACGGTGTCGCGCGGGACGGTGTCGTCATCGCCAACTCCTGGCGCATAGTCCACGCCCGGCCGCGGACGTGGCGGCCGACTGGGCCGGCGACGGACGAGGGCGACCGCCACACCGATGAGCACAAGAAGTGCGATGGCCACGCCGATGATCAGACCGAGGGAATCCACGGCGCCATCCTGTCAGGCGGACACGGGATCGCGGTCACGCAGTCGCTGACCCACCACCTGGGTCACGCCATCCCCGCGCATGGACACGCCGTACAACGCATCGGCGATCTCCATGGTGCGCTTCTGGTGGGTCACGACGATGAGTTGCGATGCGGTGCGCAATTCATCGATGGCGTCGATGAGTCGGCCGAGATTGACATCGTCCAGGGCCGCCTCGACCTCGTCGAGTACGTAGAAGGGGCTGGGTCGCGCCTTGAAGAGGGCGATGAGGAACGCAACAGCGGTGAGCGATCGCTCGCCGCCGGACAACAGTGAGAGTCGCTTGACCTTCTTGCCCGGCGGCCGGGCCTCGACATCGACACCCGTCAGGAGCATGTTGGAGGGATCCGTGAGCACCAGTCGGCCGTCTCCCCCCGGGAACAGCCGCGCGAAGACGCGTTCGAACTCGCGCGCCGTGTCGTGGTAGGCCTCCGTGAAGACGGCCTCGACGCGCTCGTCGACCTCCTTGATGATGGCGAGGAGATCGGTACGCGACCGCTTGAGGTCCTCTACCTGCTCGGTGAGGAATCGCAGTCTCTCTTCGAGCGCCGTGAATTCCTCCAGGGCGAGCGGGTTGACCTTGCCCAGCAGCGCGAGCCCCCGCTCCGCCGACTTGAGTCGGCGCTCCTGCTGAGCGCGGTCGTAGGCGTAGGGCTCGGGGAGCGGCGCATCCGGATCGACCTCGTCGCCGGGCGCCGCAGGTGTCGGCGGCACCATCTGGTCGGGCCCGTACTCCTCGATGAGCGCGTCCGGCTCGATGCCGAACTCTTCGATGACCCGGCCCTCGACCTGCTCGATGCGAAGGCGCTGCTCGGTCCGGGCGACCTCATCGCGGTGCACGGAGTCGGTGAGCCGGTCCATCTCGGCTCCGAGCTCACGCAGTGACTGGCGAACCTGCTGCAAGGTGGCATCGCGACTTGCGTGCTGTGCCTCACGCTCCCGCCGCTCGGCATCGGCGCGCGAGAGCGATGACTCGAGGTAGCGCAGGACCGTCGAAACCCCGGCGGCGACGGCCTGGGCGACCTCGGCCTCGCGGGCTCGCTGCTCACGACGTTCGATGGCGCGCCGACGCGATGCCCGTTCGTTGGCCGCAGACCGCTCGAGAGCCTCGGCCCGCGACGTCAGGGACGTCAGGCGTTCCTCGCCGGTGCGGACCGTGAGCCGCGCCTCGACCTCGTGGGCTCGCGCCGCCTCGGCAGCCTGTGCAAGTTCAGGGCGGCGATCGGCCACGTCTTCCCCGCCACCCGCGACCTCCGCCGCGGCCAGGCGCTGCTCCAGCTCGGCCAGCGTTGCCTCATCCGCCGCGAGTGCCTCAAGCGCAGCTTGCTCCGCTGCCGCGAGCCGGTCCGCTTCCGCCGTCGCGGCCCGTGCGGCCTGTCCGAGGAGACCCAGTTGCTCGGCGACAGCGGCGAGCCGCGCATCGGACTCATGCAGCCGCGACAGGGCGGCCTCGGCCATGTCGGCTGCCGCCTGCTGGGCGTCGAGTGCGGCGGCAAGCTCGAATCGGGTGCGCTCGAGCGCGTGCTGGACCGACTCGAGAGACGCAGCGGCCTCGTCCACAGCGGACTGCAACTCAATCAAGGAGGGCGCGTCGCCCGACCCGCCGACGGCGATGTGGGGGCCGATGACGTCGCCTTCGCGCGTCGCTGCAGTCAGGCCCTGTGCGGCCGCACGGCCGGCTGCCTGCAGGTCGTCGACAAGGACGATTCCGCCCAGTCGCTGACCGAGGGCGGTGAGGAGTTCCGATGAGCCGGACACCACCTCGGTCAGCCATCGGCCACCCGCCGGCGCCGGCCCAGGCGCCGCTGCTCCCGGCCCACCACCGCCGAGGACGACCACGCTCGCGCGCCCTGCCGTATCCCGATGCAGCAGCAGGATGCCGTCGATCGCCGAGCGCGCATCGCGCACGACAACAGCGTCGGCGAGTGGTCCGAGGGCGGCAGCCACACCCTTCTCATAGCCGGACTCCACAGCGAGCAGGGACGCGACGGTGCCGACAACACCGACGGATTCGCCGGCCTGGAGAAGGGCCCCGGGCCCGTCACCACGCGCGAGGGCGATGCGCAGCGCCTCGAGCCGGGCCGCGAGTGCGGCACGCTCGCGCTCGCTCTCACGCTCCTGGTGGCGCAGCGCTTCCACCGCCGCATCCGCATCGGCGAGCTGACGCTGAGTCTCTTCGTACTGCGTGTCCAGGCCGAGCTCGCCCGCGTCGAGGCCGGCCACCTGCGCCTCAAGAGTGGCGAACTCGCGCTGCGCCGTCGCCGCACGCGTGCGGGCATCCTCGCGCTGTGACGCTGCGCGCTCGATCTCGGCAGCACGCGCCTCGCGTCGCGAGCGGGCAGCGGCGACGCGGCCCGCCAACCGAGCGAGATTCTCCCGATGATCTGCCTGGGAGCGGATGCCCTGCGCCACCCGGCGTTCCTCCTCGGCGAGCAGGCGCTCCGCCTCGGATCGGCGACCCGTCGCGTCAGCCAGCGCGGTGCGGTCGGACTCGACCTGGCGCCCGAGAGCGAACTCCTCCTCGCGCAACGACGCGGCTTCGGTCTCGAGCGCCTCGGGATCCCGACCGCTCTCGGACTCCTCCTCGATCTCCGGACCGATCAAGCGAAGGCGTTCCGCAGCGAGCGACGCGGTGCCGAGGAAGCGCTCACGCAGCGCGGAGAGCGCGAACCACGACTGCTGCGCTGCCGCGAGCATGGGCGCAGCCGACTGGGCTTCAGCATCGAGAGCGGTCTCCTGAGCCGTGAGTGCGGCGAGCTGTCCCTCGACTTCCAGACGTCGCTCGCGCAGCGCCGACTCATCAGCCACCTCCGCCGCCAGAGTCTGGCGGAACTGCGCGAGGTCATCAGCCATGAGACGCAGACGGGCGTCGCGGGCCTCAGCCTGGATGACTGCGGCACGCCGAGCGACCTCGGCCTGGCGCCCTAGCGGCTTCAACTGACGGCGCAATTCAGTCGTCAGATCGGTCAAGCGCGTGAGGTTGCCCTGCATGGCATCCAGCTTGCGCAGGGCCTTCTCCTTGCGCTTGCGATGCTTCAGCACGCCCGCGGCCTCTTCGATGAAACCGCGTCGATCCTCGGGTGATGCGTGGAGGATCGCATCGAGTTGCCCCTGGCCGACGATGACGTGCATCTCGCGACCGATGCCGGAGTCCGACAGCAGTTCCTGGATGTCCAGAAGCCGGCAGGGAGTGCCGTTGATGGCGTACTCCGACCCACCGTTGCGAAAGAGGGTGCGCGAGATCGTCACCTCGGTGTACTCGATGGGCAGGGCCCCGTCGGTGTTGTCGATCGTGAGGGCGACTTCAGCGCGCCCGAGAGGTGCACGACCCGACGTGCCGGCGAAGATGACATCCGCCATGTTGCCTCCGCGCAGGGACTTGGCTCCCTGCTCGCCCATGACCCAGGCGATGGCGTCGACGACATTGGACTTGCCCGACCCATTGGGGCCCACGACGCACGTGACTCCTGGCTCGAAGGCCAGGGTCGTCGCCGAGGCAAACGACTTGAAGCCCTTGAGCGTGAGGCTCTTCAGATGCACGCGCCGACCCTACCTGCGGCGGGTCCTCAGCGGGGATCGGGCACGAAGAGATCGGCAGCGAGGAGCCGCTCCATGTCCGCGAGCTGCTCAGCAGCGCGCAGACTCTCGATCTCTGCCTCGAGATCCCGCACGCGCGCACGCAGGCGGGTGACCTCGGCCGCGAGCCGGCTGTCGGCGCTGAGGTGCCCGTAGATGGCCTTGGCCATGATGCCTCCGAGATGGGTTGCGATGCTCAGGGTGGCAGGAGGCACTTCCCTCCGTCAAACCTGAGCAGACCTAGGGCGTCGCTGGCAGGTCGGGCAACGATACGAGGACCGATTCATGAAGCTCTCGCGCACGATCGGCCGTCCGCACCGACCGCACGGCTCCCCCTCACGACCGTAGGCGTTCAATGCACGGTCGAACCATCCGCTCTCCCCATTGACGTTGACGTAGAGGGAATCGAAAGAAGTGCCCCCCTGCTGGAGCGCCTCACTCATCACATCGCGGACGTGCCCCAGAAGTTCCCGGGCACGGCGGGAAGACAGACGTTCGCCAGGCGTGTCGTAGTGAATCCGAGCACGCCAGAGCGCCTCGTCGGCGTAGATGTTGCCGATGCCCGACACCAGGGACTGGTCGAGCAGGCAGCGCTTCACGCCGGAGGAGCGCGCCCGGATCTGGCGGATGAAGACCGCGTCGTCGAAATCGGGATCGAGCGGGTCTCGCGCGATGTGCTCGACCGATTGCGGAATGCGACCGCCGCACCCGTCGGAGACGAAGCCGTCCAGGTGCATTCCGCCAAAGATCCGCTGATCTACGAAGTGGACCTCGCGGTCCGCGCCTTCCAGCACGAGGCGCACTCGCAGATGAGTCTCGTCGGGGAGGCCAGGATCCGGAAGCAGCAATTGCCCGCTCATGCCGAGGTGCACGACGAGGGCATCGCCGGAGTCCAGGGTGAACCAGAGGTACTTGCCTCGCCTGCTCACCGCGGACACCCGTGCTCCGACGAGCGCATCGACCAGATTCTGTGGTCCGGGAAGGTGTCGCTTCACCGACCGAGGATCGAGGATGTCCGCACCGATGATCCGCCGGCTGGTGACGTATGGCGCGAGGCCGCGGCGGACGACCTCGACCTCGGGCAGTTCAGGCATCGTCGGTTCGTGTGCTCACCGCGCGGTAGGCCGCCTCCGCAGCCTGCTGCTCAGCCTCCTTCTTGGACCGGCCTTCGCCCTCCCCCCAGGCCTGGTCGCCGAGCAGCACTCGGGCCCTGAACGCCTTGGCGTGGTCAGGCCCGGATTCCTCCACCGCGTAGTCCGGCGCGCCAAGGTCTCGGGCTGCGGTGAGCTCCTGCAGGGAGGTCTTCCAGTCCAATCCGGCACCGAGCGAGGCTGCGCGCTCGATGAGCGGATCGAAGAGCCGGTGAATCACCCGCTCCGATGCGGAAAGGCCGTGCTCCATGTAGACGGCGCCGATGATTGCCTCGAGGGTGTCCGCGAGGATGGATGACTTGTCGCGCCCCCCTGTGATCTCCTCCCCGCGGCCCAGGAGCAGCAGATCACCGATCGCGAGACCCCGGGCGACGTCCGCAAGGGCGCGGGCATTGACGATGGCCGCGCGCATCTTGGCGAGATGGCCTTCGGCAACGTCGGGATAGCGCAGGTAGAGCGACTCGGTGACGATCAATCCGAGAACGGCATCCCCAAGGAATTCGAGACGCTCGTTGGTCGGAAGTCCGCCGTTCTCGTAGGCGAACGATCGGTGGGTGACGGCCAATCCCATGCCCTCAGCGGACAGGGTCGCATCGACGTCCGCGAGGACGACCGCCAGGGCTCTTGTCGCGCCGTCGTTGGTCGCCGGACCCTGACTCATGAACTCGCCCCGGGCCGGACGCATGTGCCCGCCAGGTCGCCGACCGTGACCGCGGACGCGGTCCCGCGGCTCGACCAGCCGGACTCGGTGACGGCGTCCTCCCAGCACACACGAGCAAGGGAGTCCCAGCCCAGAGAGGCGAGCGGGGTATCCGGGCGCACGATGGAGCGGTCCACCCCCAGCACACGCGAAACGGCGTCCGCGACGACGGCCATCGCATGGGGCCCGTCGGACACGCCCGGTGGGTCGGCCCAGCCGCCCCTGTCGGGCTTGTCCGGCTCACCCGCGGACATGGGGCGTCAGACGTCCAGGACGCGGCGCTTGGCGTAGGTGCCGCAGGTCGGACACACGGTGTGCGCGAGCTTCGGCTCGCGGCAACGAGCGCAGGTGACCAGCGTGGGCGCGGCGGCCTTCCACTGGGAACGGCGATGCCGGGTATTGGAGCGGGAGGTCTTCCGCTTGGGAACGGCCACGTCAAGCGTCCTTGTCTTCATCGTGCGCGTCACCGCGCACTGGTTTGTCGTGCGGTCCATCTTGGAGCAGCGCACCGAGCGCGGCCCATCGAGGGTCTGACTCCTCATGCCTGTGGCCTGGATCGAGCGCGAGCTGCGCGCCGCATTGAGCGCACAGACCCGGGCAGTCATCCCGGCACAGTGGCGCGATCGGCAGTCGCAGGACGACCGCATCACGCACCGTGGCCTCGAGGTCGATCAGATCGTCCTCGATCGTTGGCGGGGCATCCTCCGCGTCTGACTCGTCGTCGGTCGCCACGCGATGTCCGCGGGCGTCCTGCGGCGGGTAGACGAACAACTCCTGGATGTCCGCGCACTCGTCCCAGGCGACGGGCTCGAGGCAACGCGCGCATTCGGCGTCGACATGTGCCCGGGCAATGCCGGAGACGAGCACCCCCTCCACCACCGACTCCAGCCTCAGATCGAGGTCGACGTCGGCGCCTTCGGGGACCCTGGCCAGCCCCGAGCCCCAGCCCGCAGTCGCCGGCACCGTGAGGTGAAGGTCCTTCATCGCACCCGCCCGCCGACCTAGGTCGCGGATGTCCACGACGAAGGGTGCACGGGGGTCGAGGGCGTTCAGGACTCCTCCGACATCTCCAGGCCGAGAGGGACCGGCCGGGCGCCAGGATACGCCAGGGTGGTCGCTGCCCGCCAATGCCCGGGGCGTGAGGGCCTCCGGCCAGGGGGCCTAGTCGGGAATCGGGCCCCCGTCATCGGCGAACTCCTCGTCGAACTCGGACTGCCCGCGGAGCTTGTCGCGTCCGCGCTCGACGGCGGCCAGCGTCTTGTGGAGCGTGATCTCGAAGGTCGCCAGCCGGGCGTCGATGTAGTCGTCGGTCTCACGCCTCATCCGCGTGACCTCGTCGAACGTCTCCGCGCGCAGCGCTTCGGACTCCGCCACGGCGACGAGGTAAATCTCGTGCTGGGACAGCATCTGCATCTGCTGCTCCCGCGCCTCAGCGATGAGGCGCTCGGCGTCGCGCCGACCCTCGCTCACCACGGCCTCTCGCTCCGCGAGGAGCTGGTCGGCGTCGGACAGGGAACTGGGAAGCGCGTCGCGGATGTCATCGATGAGATCGAGGACGGCGGCGCGGTTGACCATGCAGGACGCCGACAGGGGGACAGCCTTCGCCTCCTCGATGAGGATCGACAGTTCCTCAAGCTTCTGGTCGACGTCCACGTGTGTCCTCCTGTCACGGTCTCGGCGGATGTCGCCAAGACCCGGCCCGGGTCGGCAGTGACCCTAGCGCCGTTCCTCCAGTGTGGCGTGGAGCCGCTCCAGGACCGCATCCGGCACGAGTCCGGCCACGCTGCCGCCGTGGGTTGCGACCTCCTTGACGAGGCTCGACGAGAGGTAGCTGTAGAGGGGATTGGTGGAGACGAAGAGCGTCTCGACCTCGCCGAGGCGGTAGTTCATCTGCGCCATCTGGAGCTCATAGTCGAAGTCGCTCACGGCCCGCAGTCCCTTGACGATCGCCTGGACCCCGTGCTCTTTGCAGTAGTCGACGAGCAATCCGTAGAAGGAGTCGACCTCGACGTTGGGCAGGTCCGCGACAACCTCACGCAGCATCTCGATGCGCTCATCGACGGTGAAGAGACTCGACTTCGTCTTGTTGATCAGGACCGCGACGATCACGCGATCGGCGAGAGTGGCGGCGCGCCTGAAGACATCGAGGTGACCATTGGTCACCGGATCGAAGGAACCCGGGCAGACCGCGACGCGCATCACGCCTCCTCTTCGACCATGGTCGTGGCCCGGCGAGGCGGCGAAGCCGCTCCCGGCTGGCTGGCTCGACCGTACCAAAGACGCGTGTCCCCGTAGTCGCGGTTGCGCAAGGGCTCGAAGCCGCGATCCGGCCAGGGATCCCCCGTGCGCTGCGAGCGTTCGACCACGACCACGGCACCATCGGCGACCGCACCCTGACGCCATAGTGCGCTGAGGACGGCGCGCACGTCGTCGTCCGGAAGGGAGTACGGCGGGTCGACGTAGACCAGGTCGAAGGGTCCACCCGTCGGCGTCCAGGTCGTCGCGTCCGCGACGACGACATGAGCCGACGGGGCCACGGCGGCAACGTTGCGGCGGAGGACTTCGGCGCAACGTCGGTCCCGCTCGACGAGTGTCGCGCTCCCTGCCCCACGACTCATCGCCTCGAGGCCAACGGCACCGGAACCTGCAAAGAGATCGAGCACGCGCACGCCGTCCCAGCCGCCATGCTCCAGACGTATGGCGGAGTCCAGGCTCGAGAACAGTGCTTCGCGCACGCGGTCCGTGGTCGGTCTCGTGCCTGGGGGCGGAGCGTCAAGGCGCCGCCCTCCGGCGTTGCCGGCGATGATGCGCATGTCAGCTCTTCTCCAGGAAGTCGGCGCGGTCATCATCCGCGAGCATGCGAACCCGCTCGAGCAGCGCCGGGTGCGTACTGAGCGCCGGATCCGCCGCGACCACGTCCTGCGCAGCGTGGCGGGCATCGTCGACAATCGACTCGTCCCGGATGACCTCG
Organism: Actinomycetota bacterium; assembly: GCA_041164085.1. Taxonomy (GTDB): domain Bacteria; phylum Actinomycetota; class Actinomycetes; order S36-B12; family S36-B12; genus Mxb001. Next base: position 19,151 of record JBEAQC010000127.1, on the reverse strand, counting down.
AGCAGTCGCAGGGACGACCGGCGGCCCGACTGCGCGGTGCCGAGGACGTCTCCCTCGCGCCGGGCGTCCAGGTCCACGCGAGCGAGCTCGAACCCGTCCGTGGTCGCGGCTACCGCGCCAAGGCGCTCACGCGACGGCGACCCCGGCTCCGCGGCGGTCACGAGCAGGCATAGGCCGTCTCCGCCTCCTCGGGCAATGCGCCCCCGCAACTGATGGAGCTGGGAAATGCCGAACCTCTCCGCGTCGAGGATGACCATCATCGACGCCTCCGGGACATCCACGCCGACCTCGATGACGGTGGTGGCGACGAGGACATCCAAGGCGTCGGCGTGATCAGGCGGGAGTGTGAAGCGACGCATCGCCTCATCCTTGTCTTCGGCGGACATCCGGCCGTGGAGCACGCCAATCCTCAGTCCGGTGAGCCAACGATCCGCGAGAGCGCGTGCAACGTCGAGGACGCTCGATAGGGGCGAGGTGTCCTCTCCACTCGAGATGCCATCCACCTCATCCGAACTCGAGGCACCCTCATCATCGCCAATGCGCGGGCAGACGACGAAGACCCGCCGACCGGATCCGACTTCCTCACGGACACGCTCCCACGCTCGAGCAAGGTGCGCGGGCTGCTCCCGCGGAGCCACCACATGGGTGGCGATGAGCCCGCGTCCCGGGGGGTACTCGTCAATCACGCTCACATCAAGATCCCCGAATACCGTCATGGCAACCGTGCGCGGAATGGGCGTTGCTGTCATGACAAGAACATGTGGCTTCGTATCGCCACCACGCGACGTGAGCGCAGCCCGCTGCTCGACACCGAATCGGTGCTGCTCATCGACCACGACAAGACCGAGCTCGTGAAACTCGACCGTCTCCTCCAGAAGCGCGTGAGTGCCCACGACGATGCCCGCCTCCCCCGAGGCTACGGCAGCCAACTCCTCCCGCCGCTGGCGCGCTGACTGCGATCCGGAGAGATAGGCGATGCGCGTGCCGAGAGCTTCCGTCCCCAGCAGACCGGACTCCGCAAGCGGTCCCATGAGTGCGCGCAGTGTGCGCAGATGCTGCTGCGCCAGCACCTCGGTGGGCGCTAGCAGCGCAGCCTGCCCACCAGCATCGACCACCTGCAGCATCGCACGCAGTGCCACGAGGGTCTTGCCGCTGCCGACATCACCCTGGAGCAATCGCTGCATCGGATGAGTCCCCGCGAGGTCCGCGGAGATCTCCTCGCCCACGCGCCGCTGCGCCCCGGTCATCCCATAGGGCAGGAGTGCGTCGAACGCACGAAGGAGACCGTCATTCGATAGAGGTCGCGGCGTCGCCGCCTGACCCTCCCGCTCGTGGCGTCGCTGGGCCAGCACGACCTGCAGATCGAAAGCCTCCTCGAAACGAAGCCGCCTCGTGGCGGCCTCAATGTCGCCCCGGTCAGCGGGCCGATGGATCCCGCGCAGCGAATCGCCAAGATCCAGCAGGCCACGATCGGCACGCACCGACGCAGGCAGCGGATCGTCGATGTCCGCCACAGCGTCCAGCGCGAGTCTCACGGTCTGCTGGATCTTCCAACTGGGCAACCCCGCGGTGGCGGGATAGATGGGGATGAGCAGATCCCCGAATGCCGCCTCGGCTTCCCGATCGCGGTCGTCCTCCGGCGACGACGCATTCCCGGCCTCGGCTGGGTCACGATCGGGAATCATGACGTGCCGCGGATGAGCCAGCTGTCGGGTGCCGCCGTACGCGGAGACCGTGCCCGCGAAGAGCCCTCGTCGACCGACCCGGAACTCGCGATCAGCACGCCAGGGCTGATTGAAGAACACCAGGCTGATGCGTCCGACTCCGTCGGAGACGACGACCTCGGTCACGGTGCCCTTGCGCTGCTGCATGCGTCGCGTGGTCGCTGACACGACCTCGGCCAAGACGGTCACGTGCTCACCGACCTCGAGCGAATCGAGATCGGTGAGTTCGCCGGGATCGATGTAGCGGCGGGGATAGTGGCGCAGCAGATCGTGGACGGTCACGAGCCCGAGACCATCCTTGAGCGCCTTGGCCGTCTTGCCACCCGCGATGGCCGACACGGGTGCGGCCAGGTTCACCGGAGGCACTGTCACTCCACGCCGATGATGACGGGCCACAGCGGCTGGCCTCCGTCGATCACCACCACATCGACACCGGGATGCCCACGCTGGACTCGATCATCGAGGTCGTCCACCTCGGCTTGCGTGAGATCGCACCCGCGAACCACCGACACCAGCTCGCCGCCAGACGACAGGAGCCGATCGGCAAGAGCTGCGGAGACTTCGAGGATGTCGGTCCCGATCTCGACGATGTCGCCGTCGGCCAGCCCGAGAACATCGCCTTCTCGGCAAGGTCCGGCCGATGTGAGCGCGTCTCGTGAGGCAATGGTCACCGCGGCGTAGCGTGTGGCAGCCACAGCACGTGTCATCGCGATCACGTCGTCGTCGAAGCGCGCACTCGGGTCGTGCACCGCGAGTGCAGCGAGGCTCTGGACGATGGAGCGAGCGGGGATGACGGACACGCGGAGCCCCTCGCCCCGGGCCTGTTCGGCGGCGGCCTCGGCGACAGCGAGGGAGTCCGAGTCGCTCGGCAGCACCACGACCTCCGCGGCGTACGTCGCTCTCATTCCCTCCAGCAACTCCGCGGTCGACGGACGCCGGCGCGGGCGCGCAGCGACCGCGACAGCCCCCTGCTCAGTCACCAGGGTGGCCGTGCCCGGACCGTGGGTCACGACGACAAGCCCGCGTCCGGCCGTCGGCGCCGTCGCTGCCGCAAGGTAGGTGACCCGGATGCGCTCGAGAGGGCCCACCGCGAGCCCAGCCTCAATGGCAGCTCCCGCGTCGTGGACGTGGACGTGGACGTTCCAGAGCGTGTCGTCACCGGTCACCATGAGCGAATCACCCATCGATTCAAGGGCGGAGCGCAAGGTCGTCATCTGGGCAGCCGATGCGGTGATGAGGTACATCACTTCGTACGACGGCTCGCCCTCGAGGGCAATCGGTGCCCCGTGTACCCCGTGCGGAGCGGGGAGTTTGGTGCGAGCGGTCACACCGGGACGAGACCGGCGGACACCCGTGACGACGTCGAGCAGGGCGTCGTAGACCACCACCAGTCCCTGACCGCCAGCATCGACGACACCCGCGTCCCGCAGCGCGGGGAGTTGCTCGATCGTCAAGGCAAGGGCCTCATGAGCCGCGGCGACCGCGCTCTCGATCACCTCCACGAGGTCCGACCCCTCGTCAACGGCCGCCTCGGACGCATCTGCGGCGGCCCGCGCGACGGTGAGGATCGTCCCTTCGACAGGACGCGACACCGCGGCGTAGGCGTTGTCACTCGCTGCGCGCAACGCGTGTGCGACGACCGCGCCGGTGAGTCCGGCGCTCCCCTCCGCGTCAAGAACACCGGAGACACCGCGGATGATCTGGGCAAGAATCACCCCGGAGTTGCCGCGGGCGCCGAGCATGGCTCCCCGGGCCATCGCAGCGGAGACATCGCTCACGGTAGGACGCGCCGCCGCCGCCTCGGCCGCGTCAAAAACCTCTTCGATGGCAGCGCAGGCCGACTCGACCGTGAGGAACATGTTGGTCCCGGTATCGCCATCCGGGACAGGGAAGACGTTGAGGGCGTCGATGGCCGCACGTTCCTGCCCGATCGCCGCCAGGGATGCTTCGGCCCAGGCGCGGATGGCGGCTGCATGCAGCGGAGCCGCCCGAGGGGACCGGTGATGCCGGGCCTCCGGGCTGGGTCGCGACGAAGCCATCCGCTCCTCCTCAGGGGCCACGGGGCCCGGCGTAGCTCCCGGCACCGGAACCGCCCTGGCCTCCCGTCACCGTATCCTCCGCTGGGCCTCCCCGGTTTGAGGTCGGCGCCGAGCCTCGGCTACCCTCATGGGGCTGCACTGAGCAGCAGCGCGCGATCGGGCCCAGGGCCCGCGCCGACGACCTGAGGAGTTCACCGTGGCTGCCACCTGTGATGTCTGCGGCAAGGGCCCCAGCTTCGGCAACAGCATCTCGCACTCGCACCGCCGGACCTCGCGCCGCTGGAATCCCAACATCCAGTCCGTGCGCGCCATGATCGGCCGCACCCCCAAGCGCCTCAACGTGTGCACGTCCTGCCTCAAGGCAGGCAAGGTCACCCGCGCCTGACGCTGGACCAGCCCGACAGAGGCGGCTCTGCCGGCTCGCCGGACCTCACCGCCGGATCAATTCCGAAAGTGCTCGAACCCCGCCACCTGATCGACCTCGCGTCCATCGACGCGTACCTGCGCTGCTGACCCGACGGCATCCAGCACAGTGCCCACGCGCACAAAGCCCTCGGGAAGCCGCTCGTCCGGGTCAAAGGTCGCGAGCAAAGCATGATCATCTCCGCCGCCGAGGACCCATGTGAGCGGGTCGAGGTTGTACGCCGAGGCCGTCGTGACAACCGCCTCGTCCCTGGGCACGGCCGCGCTGTCGATGTCGATCGCGACACCGGACGCACGGGCCATCCGATCGGCATCGAGGAGCAGCCCGTCGCTGATGTCCATGAGGGCGTGAGCCCCAGCGTCGGATGCGCGGACTCCTGCCCGATAGTCCGGCTGGGGGCGCCGATGGGCATCGACGAGGGCACGCGGAGAGCGGAAGCCACGTGACAGGACCGCGAGTCCTCCGGCAGCGGCACCGAGGTTGCCGCAGACCGCAACGACGTCACCGGCGCAGGCCCCCGAGCGCAGCACCGGGGCTCGCCCGGCCAGATCGCCGAAGGCCGTGACCCCGATCGTGATCTGATCGCCCCGCACCAGATCGCCGCCGATGAGCGACGCCCCGGCGCGACCAGCCTCGGCCAGCAGACCAGCAAGGAAGCCATCGATCCACGCGATCTCCGTCTCCGGGGGCACCGCGAGGGCGACGACGAGAGCGGTCGGCAGCGCGCCCATGGCAGCGACATCCGCGAGGTTCTCCGCCGCGGCCTTGTGACCGACGTCGGCCGCCTCGGACCAGTCCCGGCGGAAGTGCCGCCCCTCGACGAGCATGTCCGTCGTTACGACGACGCGACCGTCACTGCACGAGAGGACAGCGGCATCATCTCCCGCGCTCACCGGGACCTGCTTGGTTGCGGCAGTGCCGGCCGCCTCGAGGATGCGCTCGACAACCGCGACCTCACCCAGATCGCCCACCGTGACCTGCGCCATGACTCCTCCTCGGGTCAACATCCCATCTTGGTCCCAACCGCAGCGGCGGCGCGGAGTCGGGGTGGGAGAGTCGCTAGTCTCCCCTCACCAGCGACGCGCGATCGACGCGCGATCAGCGTGACGAAGAGGTGTTCGGTGACGGTCCAGGCCTACATCCTGATCCAGACGGAGATGGGTGCCGGGGTCAACGTCCGATCGACCATAGCCGCCCTTCCCGGAGTCGTGTCCGCTGAGGACGTGACCGGGCCCTACGACATCATCGTGCTCGCACAGTCCCCCGGCATGGATGAACTCGGCCGTGAGATCCTCGGCGCGATCCAGCAGATCGGCGGCGTCACCCGCACGCTCACGTGTCCCGTCGTCCACCTGTGAGACTCAGCACCTTCGCCGCGGTCCTCGCGATCACCGGCATCACCCTCGTCGGCTGCGGTCGCCAGGTCGATGTGCCCCCTCCTGACGCCGCGGAGGACATCTGCGCGTCGGTCGTCCTCCCAGCCGTCGTCGCTGGCGCAGGATCCCGACCGACGACCCAGCCGGAGACCGCTGCCTGGGGCGAGCCGCCCATCACCTACCGGTGCGGCGTCGCCCGGCCACAGGCGTTGACCGCCACATCGCGCCTGATCGACGTGGGCGAGATCGGCTGGCTGCCGCTCGAAGCATCGGGCGGGACGGGATTCGTCGCGGTGACCTGGCCATCCTCCGCCGCACCGGTCTACGTCGAGGTCCTCGTGCCCGAGGACTACGCCGCACCTGCGGACGTGCTCATCGATGTGTCCGCGGCGCTCGCCACCACTGGCTAGCGAAGTCCGGTGCCCCTCCTGAGGGCATCGGCGATCAGCAGGTCGAGCACGGACGCGTAGTCGATCCCCGAGGCTGCGCACATGCGCGGGAAGAGCGAGATGGGCGTGAACCCAGGCATGGTGTTCACCTCGTTGAGGATGACGTGGTCGGGTGTCACGAAGAAGTCGACCCTGGCCAGACCCTCGCAATCGAGTGCACCGAACGCCTCGACGGCGAGCCGACGTACTTCCGCCTCGACCTCGGCCGGCAGATCGGCCGGGACGACCAGTTCCGCCGCATCATCGAGGTACTTCGCCTCGAAGTCATAGAACTCGTGGTTTCCACCGACGATGATCTCGGCACATCGCGTGGCCTGGGGAGTTCCGGACTCGTCCACGATCACGGCGCACTCGATCTCACGGGCATCCGCGATCGCGGCTTCCACGATGACGCGCGGATCCCACGCCCGAGCCGCGTCGATGGCAGCCTCGAGCTCTCCGGGACCGTGGACCTTGCTGATACCCACGGACGATCCGGCCCGGGCCGGCTTGACGAACACCGGATAGCCCAGGGCGTCCACACGCGCACGCGCCGCTGCCGCGTCTCGCTCCCACTGCGCTGCCGTGATGACCGTGCTCGCACCGACCGGCAGTCCTCCGGCGGACAGGAACGCCTTCATGTGCCCCTTATCCATGGCGGCGGAGGAGGCGAAGACCCCTGATCCGACGTACGGGATGCCCGCCATTTCCAGCAGGCCCTGGACGGTGCCGTCTTCCCCCCACGGTCCGTGCAGCGCCGGGAAGACGACATCGACATCGCGGATAGCAATCGGTGCCTCCACGCCCTCGACCGGTTCAGGCAGCAGAACGGCAGCGTCACCGGTGTCCACCACAGAGGGAAGCACCCCAGACCGAACTGCCCCAATCGCGGCGGGATCAGGATCCACGCGCATCCACCGGCCATCCGGCAAGATGCCCACGGCCGTGACGTCGTAGCGGGCGCGATCGAGCGCGCGCAGGATGCCCGCCGCGCTGAGGCACGAGATGGCGTGCTCGCTGCTGCGCCCTCCGAAGAGCACGAGGACCCGGACGCGATCACCTGCCACGCCCGAGACGTTAGTGCCCGGCTCTCGCGTTAGGGTCGGCGCCATGCCGGAGCACCCCGAGCCCGCCTGGTCGGTCGAGACTCACCTCGTCCATCGCGGGCGTCCCCCCGCCGAGCCGGGCAATCCTGTGAACTACCCCATCGAGCTCTCGTCGACCTATCACGCGGGGGGCGAGATCGAGTACGCGCGAGATGGTGCGCTGGGCATGCGCGCACTGGAGTCCGCCGTGGGACCACTCGAGGGTGGCCACGCGATCGCCTACGCATCGGGGATGGCCGCGGCCAATGCCATCCTCGACCTGCTGCCACCTGGCGCGGTCGTCGTGGCGGCGGAGTTCACCTACACCGGCGTCGCGATCCGGCTTCGCGAACTCGATGCTCGTGGCGCCATCCAACTGCGCCGGGTCGACATCGCTGACACGGAGGCTGTCCTCGCACTGTTGGCCGGGGCCGACGCCCTCTGGATCGAGTCGCCCACCAATCCCATGCTGGAGGTGGCCGATATTCGCACCCTCAGCGACGCCGCGCACGCTCAGGGTGCTCTCGTCATCTGCGACAACACCTTCGCGACGCCACTGCTGCAGCAGCCGCTGAGCCTGGGTGCCGATGTCGTGCTCCACAGCGCCACCAAGGCCATCGGCGGCCATTCCGACTGCCTCCTCGGCCTCGTGGTCGCCCGCGATCCCGGTCGGGCCGAGGAGCTGCGCTTGCGCCGGACGATCCTCGGCGCAGCGCCCGGTGCACTCGAGTGCTACCTCGTGCTCCGTGGTTTGCGCACTCTGGCCTTGCGCCTGGCGAAGTCGCAGGACAGCGCCCGGATCATCGCCGAGCGACTGGCCTTGCACCCGGGGGTCACCCGGGTCCGGTACCCAGGCCTGGCAGGCGACCCGGGCCACGCCCTGTGCGGCGAGCAGATGACCGGTCCCGGATTCATGATCGCGATTGAGGTCGCCGGCGGTGGACTGGCCGCCACACGGGCGAGCGAGTCGACGCGACTATGGGTCCACGCGACCAGTCTCGGCGGCGTCGAGTCCTTGCTCGAGAGACGGCGGCGCTGGGCGGCGGAGAACCCACTCGTGCCGGAGGGCCTCATCCGATTGTCCGTCGGCATCGAGGACGCCGAGGACCTCTGGGCCGATCTCGACCAAGCGCTGCAACTCTCGATGCGCTGAGCACTCCTTCGATCACCCTGTCTACCTCAAACGTCGCTAAGTCCGTGATTTAGCGACCCTTCGGGTAAACACCCTTCAGGTAAACAAGGTGAAGGCCGCCTAGCCCAGGCGTGTCTCGGGCTTCGGAGAGCGCGACATGAACGCCGAAAGCATCTCCATCGGCTTCATGCCGTGGTGCACGACCTGCACCACCTGCTCGGTGATGGGCATCTCCACCCCGTGACGTTGCGCGAGATCCAGGATGGACTGGCAGCTCTTGACTCCCTCGCACGTCTGCTTTGTCACGGCAATCGTCTCGTCGACGGTGAGGCCTGACCCGAGATTGACGCCGAACGTCCTGTTGCGAGAGAGGGGCGACTGGCACGTGGCGATGAGATCACCGACCCCCGCGAGCCCCATGAACGTGAGCGGATCAGCGCCGAGGGCCGTGCCCAGGCGCGCCATCTCGGCCAGCCCACGCGTGATCAAGGAAGCCTGCGAGTTCTCCCCGAAGCCCATGCCCGCGGTCATGCCGTTGGCCAGGGCAATCACATTCTTGACCGATCCGCCGATCTCGACGCCTACGACATCAGTCGTCCAGTAGGCGCGGAAATAGTCGGTCGTGCAGGCATCCTGCAGACGCTGGGCGCTCTCACGGTCCGAGCACGCCACCGTGGTCGCGGCAGGCTGGCGCAACGCGATCTCCCGCGCGAGGTTGGGTCCGGAGACCACGGCCACGCGCGCCGCCGGCACTTCGGCAACCTCCTCGATCACCTGGCTCATGCGCAGCGTCGTGCCGATCTCGATTCCCTTCATCAGGCTCACCAGCACGCTGTCGGCATCGAGGTCAGAGCGCCATCGCGCGAGATTGTCACGCAGCGACTGCGCCGGTACGGCGAGAACAACGAGGGTGGAATCGCGGAGCGCATCAGCCTCGTCGGTCGTGGCCGAGATCGCCGCGGGCAGCCGGATCCCCGGGTGATAGCTCTCGTTGACATGGTCGTCATTGATCTGTCGAGCGAGGGCTTCGTCTCGGCCCCACATCACGACATCCCCGCCCGCATCGGCGAGGATCATGGCGAACGCCGTACCCCAGGAACCCGAACCCATCACCGCTACGCGCGTCATGCTGCCTCCGGTCGTGAGGTTTGCTCCTGCTCCTTGCGGACGTCCCGCAGGAGAGCCGTGATCGCGGACATCACGCGGTCAGTAGCCTCCCGGAGGGCCTCCGCATCCGGCTCACCGTCGGTGCGCAGATCATCCAGATCAACCGGCGCCCCGATGAGCACGTGCATGGTCTTTCGCGGGAAGGCCTTGAACTCCTTGCGATAGGGCCCCATGACATCCTGCGCGCCCCAGTGAGCCATCGGGATGACGGGCACGCCAGCGGTCAGCGCGATGCGCGCGGCACCGGTCTTGGCCGCCATCGGCCACAGGTCGGGGTCCTTGGTGATGGTCCCCTCGGGATAGACGATGACGCACTCCCCCGATCGAGCCGCGTCGACGGCTGCCTCGACCGCGGCGGCGGCGTCTCTCGTGCCGCGCACGACGGGAATCTGTCCGGCATGACGCAGGATCCAGCCCACGACCGGCACGCGGAAGAGCGAGTCCTTAGCGAGGAATCTCGGTGGACGACCGTTATCCCACATCACGTGCGAGATGACGATCGGATCGAACCACGACAGGTGGTTGGCGGCCAGCACCATGCCACTGTCGACGTCGAGGTGCTCGGTGCCTCGCCAGTCACGACGCGTGATGACCTGCATGATCGGGCGCAGGATGACCGCAGCCAGCCGGTAGGCGAAGCCGAGGCGGTCCTCCCGCGTCACCCGTGCACCCATTGCCTCAGTCTCCCAGGACGGGTGCGCCCCTGTCAGGGAAAGGCGACGCCGACACGTGGCATGCTCACGCCATGGACCGGGCCTGGCGCGTGGTAATCCCGCTGCGCCTGAGCGACGCCAAGTCGCGCCTGTCTACGCACACAGCCCCCCAGCGCCGAGCCCTGGTGATCGCGATGGCTCGGGACGTCGTCGCCGCGGCCCGAGAATGCCCCCTCGTCGCGGAGGTCCGCCTGGTCACGGACGACGACGGGCGTTTGGCGATGGGCGAGGGAATCGACGTGGTCGCCGATCCTGGTGCTGGACTCAACGACGCCGTGTTCGCTGCGGCAGTTGGGTCGCCGGGCCCCGTGGCCGCTCTTCTCGCCGACGTGCCGTGCTCGACCCCCGACGCGCTTGCCATCGCACTCGCCGAATGCCTCGAGCAGCCAGGCTTCCTCCCCGACGCTGAGGGCATTGGCACGACCCTGCTGGCCGCGCCCAGCGTCGCCGAACTGACCCCTCGCTTCGGTCCTCGCTCGCGTGCAGCTCACGCGGCAGCAGGCATCCGCGAGATCCGCGACCCCGCAGGTAGCGTGCTCGCCGGACTGCGTCGAGACGTGGACAGCGAGGTGGACCTCTGGGACGCCAGGCGCATGGGCGTCGGACCCTTCACTCGCGCGACCCTGTCGTAGCAGCGGCCCTGCCGGACGCACCTGGCGTAGCCGCCCTGAACCGCGTAGCAGAGCTCTGAACCGCCGGGGCCCTGCAACAGCAAAGCGGGGCCGGGCAATGCCCGACCCCGCTCGCCTGAGGACTACTTCTTCTTGGCTGCCTTCTTGGCCGGAGCCTTCTTCGCCGGAGCCTTCTTCGCCGGAGCCTTCTTCGCCGGAGCCTTCTTGGCCGGAGCCTTCTTGGCCGCAGCCTTCTTCGGGGCGGCCTTCTTGGGGGCGGCCTTCTTGGGGGCGGCCTTCTTGGCGCCGGACACGACAGCCTTGAACTCCGCACCCGGGCGGAACTTCGGAAGCTTTGTGGCCTTCACCTGCACGGCCTCGCCTGTCTGGGGATTGCGTGCGGTGCGCGCCTTGCGATCGTGGCGCTGGAAGACGCCAAAGCCCGCGAGGGCAACCTTCTCGCCACGAGCGACAGCGCGCTTGAGCTCGTCGAGTGCGGTCTCGATCACATTGCTGACATCGCGCTTGCTGTGTCCGAGCTGAGTGGACACCGAGTCGATGAGTTCCTGCTTGTTCACTTAAGTCCCCTCCGGAGGGAAGTCGGACCGGCCGTCTGGCCGGTAGGCCGGTCCCGCGACCGGCGACACTGTCACCCTAGTACGCCGTTGGCGCGCGAGCAGCAGCGACCCGGGTCAGCCCAGGGTCGTCGGAGCAAAGCCTGGACGGGAGCGTTCGAAGTCTTCGATGAGATCGGCGTTGCTCAACGTGATGCCAATGTCGTCCAAACCCTCGAGTAGGCGCCAACGCACATAGGGATCGACCTCGAAAGGTGCGGTGAGTTCGCCCGCCGTCACGGTCTGTGCCTCGAGGTCGACAGTGATCTCGGTCGTCGGATCGGCCTCGATCATGGCCCACAACTGCTCGATGACCGATTGCTCGACGAGCGCGGTGAGTAGTCCGGCCTTGCCCGAGTTGCCGCGGAAAATGTCGGCGAATCGAGAGGACAGGACCACCTTGAAACCGAAGTCCTGCAGCGCCCACACCGCATGCTCACGCGACGAGCCCGTGCCGAAGTCTGGCCCGGCCACGAGGATCGAGACGCCGGAGTACTCGGGCTGATTCAAGACGAACGTCGGGTCTTGCCGCCACGCAGAGAACAGCGCATCCTCGAAGCCATGGCGCGTGATCCGCTTGAGGAATTCCGCCGGGATGATCTGGTCAGTGTCGACATTGCTGCGTCGCAGGGGCGCCGCGGTGCCGGTGTGCGCGATGAAGGGTTCCACGACAACTCCTAGGCGTCGACGAGATCGGCGGGCGAGGCGAGATGGCCGGAGACGGCGGTCGCGGCCGCCACCTGGGGCGACACGAGGTGAGTGCGACCACCCGGTCCCTGTCGGCCCTCGAAGTTGCGATTGGACGTCGAGGCGCTGCGCTCGCCGGGGGTCAGCTTGTCCGGGTTCATCGCCAGGCACATCGAGCAGCCCGCCCCTCGCCACTCGGCACCCGCATCGAGGAATACCCGATCCAGTCCCTCGCTCTCGGCCTGCAGGCGAACGCGTGCGGAACCCGGCACGACGAGCATGCGCACGCTCTCCGCCACCTGTCGACCGCGCAGCACCTCCGCCGCGGCGCGCAGGTCCTCGATGCGGCCGTTGGTGCACGATCCCAGGAAGACGGTGTCGATCCGCACGTCACGCAGCGGCATGCCTGGGGTGAGGTCCATGTATTCGAGCGCGCGCTCAATGGCGACCCGATCGACCTCGTCAACGGCGTCGTCTGGCGACGGGATCGTTGCGGAAAGGGGCAGTCCCTGACCGGGGTTGGTCCCCCACGTGACAAAGGGGCTGAGCTCGCTGGCCTCGATGACGACCTCGGCATCGAAGGTCGCGTCATCATCGGTGGCGAGGGAGCGCCAGTAATCGACGGCGGCCTCCCACTCAGATCCCTTGGGCGCGTGGTCGCGTCCTTCCAGGTAGTCGAACGTCGTCTCGTCGGGTGCCACCATCCCGGCTCGGGCACCGGCCTCGATCGACATGTTGCACAGGGTCATGCGACCCTCCATCGACAACCCGCGCACGCCCTCACCGCGATACTCCAGCACGTAACCCTGGCCACCACCGGTGCCAATGCGAGCGATGACGGCGAGGATGAGGTCCTTGGCCGTCACACCTTCGGGCAGCGGGCCGTTGACCGTGATGGCCATGGTCTTGAAGGGCTTCAAGGGCAGCGTCTGCGTCGCCAGCACGTGCTCGACCTCGCTGGTGCCGATACCGAAGGCCAGGGCACCGAATGCTCCATGGGTCGAGGTGTGGGAGTCACCGCACACGACGGTCATCCCCGGCTGAGTGAGGCCCAGCTGAGGTCCGACGACATGGACGATGCCCTGCTCAGCGTGGCCGAGTGAGTAGAGCGGCACGCCGAAGTCGGCGCAGTTCTTGCGAAGCGCCTCCACCTGGGCACGGCTCACCGGGTCGGCGATGGGCTTGTCGACGTCGATCGTCGGGATGTTGTGATCCTCGGTCGCGATGGTGAGGTCCGGCCGGCGTACGACGCGACCCGCTGCCCGGAGCCCGTCGAAGGCCTGGGGGCTGGTGACCTCGTGGACGAGGTGGAGATCAATGTAGAGCAGGTCGGGCTCGCCCTCGGCGCGGCGCACCACGTGCGCTTCCCAGACCTTCTCCGCAAGCGTCTTTCCCATGTCCACTCCTTCGGGGGTGAGCCAAGGGTAACGACGAATGCGAGAAGGCTCGACCCCCGGGGCGGGGATCGAGCCTTCTGACGAGACACGCGTCTCATCCGCGTAGCCCCGACGGGATTCGAACCCGCGCTACCGCCTTGAGAGGGCGGCGTGCTAGGCCACTACACAACGGGGCCGTGCGCACGTGAGAGAGCACGTGCACTCGCTGGGGTACCAGGACTCGAACCTAGACTAACTGAACCAGAATCAGTTGGGCTGCCAATTACCCCATACCCCATGGGCGACGCCCGGCCAACCACGCCAAGCGACCCAAGGAGTGTACCCGAGCGGTGAGGGCGAGCCCGAGGCGGTGCGGGGCCCACTCCGTCTGGCCGCGATGGTCTGGCTCGTTCGAGGCTCGGGAGATACGTGCAGGAAATCTCGCCCGATTGCCCGAACTTCCGGGTCAGGTCATCACGGCGGCTGCGCTGAGACGGCGCATCGTCTCCTCGCGTCCGAGGATCTCCATCGATTCGAACAGGGGCGGCGACACGCGACGGCCCGTGACCGCGATGCGCACGGCCCCGAAGGCGACCTTGGGCTTCAGGCCCAGGCCCTCGATCAGCGCACCGCGCAGCGCCTGCTCGATGGGCTCCGCGGCCCACTCCCCTAGGCCGGAGAGAGCATCGATGCTCGCCGCCAGCACGCGCTGAGAGTCTTCGTCGGCCACCGATTGATCGGCATCGATGGCGAAGTCCGCCGGATCGACGAGGAGGAAGCCGAGCATGCCGGCAGCCTGACCGAGGGTCTCCATCCGCTCCTGGACGAGCGGCACCGCTGCGGCGAGCACCACCTGCTGACCATCGGTGGGTGGATTCGCCACGAGCCCGGCACCCTGCAGGTAGGGCACGATCCGGTCCGTGAACGCATCCGGGGTCAGCGACCGAATCCAGTCACCGTTGATGGCCGTGCACTTCTTGAGGTCGAAGCGCGCCGGATTAGGGCTCACGCGGGAAATCTCGAATGCCTGAGCCATCTCGGGCATGGAGAAGAACTCGCGGTCCTCGCCCATCGACCAGCCCAGCAGCGCGAGGTAGTTGAGCAGCGCTTCGGGTAGGTAGCCCTCCTCGCGGTACATCAGCAGCGCTGACTCAGGATCGCGCTTGGACAGCTTCTTGTTGCCCTCGCCCATGACGTAGGGCAGGTGACCGAAGCGCGGTGTCGTGCCGTCGCCCACGCCGATGTCGGCGAGGGCTGCGTACATCGCGAGCTGACGCGGTGTCGAGGACAGCAGGTCCTCTCCCCGCAGCACGTGCGTGATCCGCATGAGCGCATCGTCGACGGGGTTCACCAGGGTGTAAAGCGGGTCGCCGTTCGCCCGCACGATGACGTAGTCCGGCACGTGCTCGCGCGCAAAGCTCAACTCACCCCGAACCAGGTCGTCCCAGGTGAAGGCCTCCTGGTCCGGCATCGCGAAGCGGGTGACGGCGCTGCGCCCCTCCGCTTCGAAGGCAGCGCGCTGCTCGGGAGTGAGGTGGCGGCAGCGACCGGAGTAGCCCTGGGTACGTCCCGCGGCCCTCGCAGCCTCGCGCTCGGCCTCGAGCTCCTCGGCGGTGCAGTAGCAGGGATAGGCGTGACCGGACTCGAGCAGGCGACGTGCGACATCGGCGTAGATGTCCATGCGCTCGGACTGCCGATAGGGGCCGTAGGGGCCACCGACCTCGGGACCCTCATCCCAGTCCAGACCCAGCCAGCGCAGGGAATCGAGCAGCATGAGGTAGGAGTCCTCCGAGTCGCGCTCGGCGTCGGTGTCCTCGATGCGGAAGACGAATGTGCCGCCGTGATGTCGCGCGAAGGCCCAGTTGAACAGCGCCGTCCGCGCCATACCGACATGGGGGTTGCCGGTCGGCGACGGGCAGAAGCGCACGCGAACATCGGAGGAAGGCACGCGCGGAGCCTACCGGGGCCCGGGCATCAGCCCTCGAGAGCGAGGACCGAGTAGACGAGGTCAGACTCCCAGGCGAAGGACCCCGTGACCCAGCCCAGGCCGATCTCACTCGCCAGGCGCTCCTCCAGCCGCGCCGTCCAGGATCCACCCGACTGCTCGATGATGTCGGCCTCGTCGAAGCCGATGTAGCGGCCGACGAGGGGTCGCGCCGCCTTGTAGATCGACTCCTTCGCCGCGAATACGACGGTTACCTCGCGCGGTTCGGGCCACCGAGAGCGTTCGGCTTCGCTGAGGCAACGCCGTGTGACCGCAACCAGTCGCGCATCGGACAGCAGTGGCGCGATATCCACACCGAGCCCTCGCGCATCAGCGCTCACGACCGCGCACGCCACCCCGCTGTGATGGGAGATAGATCCGATGATCCCGTCGGGCCATGCGGGCGCCCCGTCGGAGGTGCGGCCCAGCACGCCCCCGTCGACGACCCCAACACGGCGCATTGATTCAGCCGCCGCGAGCCGACCGGCGATGAACTCCGCGCGACGGGCGGAGTCAGGCACCATCGGCGAGACGCTCGCGACGTCGATGCGAACACCGGCACAGCCGGCAGGTAACCCGACGGGCAGGTCGGCGAATGCCGGGGTCATTCCGCGACGGAATTAGCGAGGATCCCAATGCCCTCGATCGTGACATCGACATCGTCGCCATCGCGCAAGGGGCCGACACCGGCCGGGGTGCCCGTGAGGATGACGTCGCCAGGCAGCAGGGTCATGACCGTGCTGATCCACGACACGAGCTTGGGGACCGAGTGGACCAGGTGGGAGGTCCGCGAAGACTGGCGCTCGTCATCGTCGACATGACAGGTGATGGCAAGGTCGGAGACGTCCAGGTCGGTGACGATCCAGGGGCCGAGGGGGCAGAAGGTATCGAAGCCCTTGGCGCGACCCCACTGGCCATCGGCCTTCTG
Source organism: Actinomycetota bacterium (assembly GCA_041164085.1). Lineage (GTDB taxonomy): Bacteria > Actinomycetota > Actinomycetes > S36-B12 > S36-B12 > Mxb001. The sequence continues at coordinate 2,863 of JBEAQC010000127.1, read as the reverse complement.
CAGGTCGCGCGCGGTGACATCGTTGGCGCAGGTGTAGCCGAGGATGACGTCGTCTACGCGATCCTCAGGCACCTCGCGGCAGAGGCGACCGATGACGATGGCGAGCTCGGCCTCATGCTCGACCTGCTGCGACATCGCGGGCAGGCGGATTTCGGCACCCGGGCCGATGACGGACGTGTTGGGCTTGAGGAAGATCATCGGCTCGGCCGGAACGTCGTTGCCCATCTCCGCGGCGTGGGCGGCGTAATTGCGGCCCACCGCGATGACCTTGCTCGGCAGGACCGGCGCCAGCAGTCGCGCCTGGGCCCCGGTGATCTCTTGCCCGGTGAACGTGATCTCGCCGAAGGGGTGCACGTCGATGACGCGCAACCGGGCATCCACCGGCAGGTCGCCATCGTGATCATCGACACCCTCGACGGATGCGAAGACGACGTCAGAGCCGACGGCCACGCGCGCAATGATCACGCCGTGACCCTACCGAAGGGTCACGGCGACGAGGTGCCGGCGCGGAGGAGGCTGTAGGCCAGGGCGTCCTCCAGGGCGATCCAGGATGCCGCGATGACGTTCTCGTGCACGCCCACCGTGCTCCACGATTGGTCCCCATCGCTCGTGCCGATGAGCACGCGCGTCACAGCATCGGTGCCCGCGACTCCTTCGAGGATGCGCACCTTGTAGTCGGTGAGTCGCACGCCCTCGAGCTGCGGGAAAAGACGCACGAGGGCCCGCCTGAGCGCACGGTCAAGTGCGTTGACCGGGCCGTTTCCCTCGGCCGTGACGATGACCCGCTCTCCCCCGGCATGCAGTTTGACCGTGGCCTCACTCACGACCCTGCCATCAGCCTGCTGCTCGACGATGGTGCGCCATGACTCGACGGTGAAGGGTTGCGGACGGCCGCCCTGCGCCTCATCGAGCACGAGGAGTTCGAAGGAGGCATCCGCGGCCTCGAAGGTCCACCCCGACGCCTCGAGGTCCTTCACGCGCTCCACGACCTTGGCCAGGGTCGATGCGTCGTCCGCAGCGGCCAGACCAAGCTCGCGCGCCTTGAGTTCGACGGAGGCGCGCCCCGCCATCTCGGTGATGAGGATGCGCTGATCGTTGCCGACGAGCTCGGGGTCGATGTGGTTGTAGAGCTCGGGATTGACCTTGATCGCGCTCGCGTGCAGGCCCGCCTTGTGCGCGAAGGAGGAGACGCCGGCGTAGGGCTGGTGAGTGTTGGGGGCGATGTTGGCGATCTCCGCAATCGCGTGGGAGACGCGCATCGTCTCGCGCAGCTTGCCCTCGGGAAGCACGGGCATGCCGAGCTTGGTCTCGAGATTGGCCACGACCGGGAAGAGGTCGGCGTTGCCGGTGCGCTCGCCATAGCCGTTAGCGGTGCACTGCACGTGACTGACGCCGGCCTCGACGGCCGAGATCGTGTTGGCGATGGCGCAGCCGGTGTCGTCCTGGCAGTGGATGCCCAGGCGCACACCGGAACGCTCCTTGACGTCCTGCACGATCTCGTACATCCCGTGGGGCAGCATCCCGCCGTTGGTGTCGCAGAGGACACCCACGTCGGCACCAGCCTCGAAGGCCGTCTGGAGGATGCGTACGCCGTAGTCGCTGTCGTGCTTGTAGCCGTCGAAGAAGTGCTCGAGGTCGAGGAAGACGCGTCGGTCGTGCTCGCGCATGAAGCGCACCGTGTCCGCGATCATGGCCAGGTTTTCCTCGAGGGAGGTCTTCAGTGCTTCGGCTACGTGAAGGACGTCGGACTTCGCCACGAGGGTGATGACGGGTGCGCCGGAGTCGAGCAGGGCGCGCACCTGCGGGTCGTTCTCGACCTTGACCCCGGCCTTCCGCGTGGCCCCAAAAGCGACGAGCTGAGCGGTCTGCAGATCGAGCTCATCGCGGGCGCGAGCAAAGAACTCCGTGTCCTTGGGCATCGCTCCGGGCCAGCCACCCTCGATGAAGCCGACGCCGTAGCCGTCGAGGAGGCGCGCGACGGCGAGTTTGTCGTTGACGCTGTACGCGATGCCCTCGCGCTGGGCTCCGTCGCGCAGGGTCGTGTCATAGACATGGAAGGAGTCCCCCAGGGGCAGGGTGGCCATGTCGTCCTCCTCAAGCAAAAAGCCCCTCGCGGGTGCGAAGGGCTGCGCATCGATGCCGCCGGGCGGCGCCGATGCGCTAGGTAATGATGATGCTGCTGTGCACGGTGAGGAGTCTAGACCCATGGCGGACCCTGTGGCCAGGGGGTTCGGGCCTAGGGTCGAGGTCTCATCCCTTACCAAAGGACCTCCTATGCGACGCTCTGCCGCGTTCCTCGCCGCCTCCTCTCTCACGGTCTCGCTGCTCGCCATGGCCCCCGCTGCGTGGGCCGCACCGTCCGACTGGGACCTGATCCTCGAGCAGGACAAGCCCGTGATCGTCGACCAGCTCGTGCAGGACGGCGTTGTCCTCACGCGCATCTTCGAGGCCGTCGTCCGCAAGCCCTCAGGCAAGAAGGTCGGTGTCCTCGTGGGCCATCAGGAGCGCTTCGATGTGCAGGCCACCGGACGCGACGTCGAGACTCGCATGCGCACACTCGTGTTCGACCTCAGGGGCGGTCAGATCGTCGCCCAGGGTGTCGCCGTCTATCCGGTCGGCGAAGGCAGGTTCCGGCCCGGGAAGGCCTTCAGGATCGCCATCACAGGTGGGACAGGCGAGTACGCCGGCGTGAGCGGCGAGTTGGTGTCGATCCTGAACAAGGACGGTACGTATCGCCAGAAGTTCCGCTTCGTCGACTGATCCGTCGCGCCGTGCGCAGGCCTTAGCCGTCGATGATCTTGTGCATCCAGGCGTGCTTGTCCGGGGCTGCACCCGTCTGGATGTCGAGCAGCGCCTGACGCAG
>JBEAQC010000126.1:0-2524 GCA_041164085.1 Actinomycetota bacterium | reverse complement strand
ATCGGCACTTCCGCCGCGTGACGTCCTTCGTCGGCGACGCGCACTGGCGCGATTTCGGAGTCGCAGGCTAACGCGGGTTCATGTCCTCCAGATGGGCGAGGACCACCGGATCGATCGCGCCTGGCACCAGGCGCTCCTCGAGGTTCTCGACCCCGGCGGCACGCTCCAGCGCTCGCTCGAGATCAGGGTCGTCGTATCCGAGTCGATCGAGGGCTCGCCGGAGTCGCTGCTCGACGTCTCCCGCCAGTGGCCACGTCTCGGTCGGCTTGCCGAAGAGCAGGGAGTGGATGTCGAGCAAGCGCCCCAACTCGACGACCGGATCCGGGTGATCATCGACGCGCAGGTCCACCTCGATGTCACTACCACCGCCGTATCCGGCGCCGATTCCTCCCACGAGTACGGCGGCGCTCTGTCGCCCGCGTGAGTCGCCGCCCGCTCGATCACCGGCGAGCAGTGCAGCGTGCAGGCGCCGTGCGAGAGGCATGTCGGCGTCGGCGGCGCAAAACGCGGCTTCCATCGCGGGCACGACCTCGGCCCCGGCGAGGATGTTGCCCTGGATTGCATAGTTCGGACCGCTCGCGCCCCCTGCCCACGGCAGGCAGTCCCCTCCGGTGAAGGTCGCGGCGCGCCCCTGGCCATCGACGATGCCCACCTGGCGCTGTGCTCGACCGTCGTCGGCAGCCACCAGTCGGTCGAGGACATCGCTCGCCGCGACACCCTCGCGCAGCATGGCGAACGCCTCGGGGATGTATCTCAGGTTGGCGAAGGACTGGGTAGCGACGGCGCCGAGCGGCGAGGTCACGCCCGGCACCACGGCACCGGCGGCGAGGAACTTGCTTGCCACGGCGACACCCCACCGATCACCCTGCGCGCTACGCGCAACGATCGAGAAGGTCATGTGCGTGAGGCTAGTCGTCGGAGGTGTAGGAGACGGTGAGGATGGGTGACTTCGCTCGAGCTTCCGCATCGCGCATGAGCACGACGCGATAGTCCACCGTGCCGGTGGCGAAGCCGTTGACATGCGTTCGCCAAAGCCCACTCGCCTCGGCGCGTGCTGCCTCGACCAGCACCCAGCCCGAGCCGGCATTGGCCTCGAGGACGGTGATCATGTCGTCGAGGCGCACCGCCGGGGATACGACGACCCTGCACGGCACGTCGGTGCCGACAGCGGCGACCTGGGCCGAGCACTCCAGGCTCACCCGGTACTCGAGCCGGGACCAAGTCACCGCGGTCGGCCTCGATGACGCGATGACCCGGCCCTTCGTCGAGATCAGCACCGCTCGGTACCGCTTGGCACTCGCTCGATTGCTCACGATCTCGCCGCTTGTGCGACCCCTGCGGTCGGGTACGCCGCTGCGCAGGGTGACCCAGCCGCGCTCGGCGCGGACCTGGATTGCCGTACGCAGCCGCGTCACTCCTGACGTCGGTGTGGCGACGATGGTGTATCGCGTGGGCACGGCGGCCATCGCCTCGCTGCTGAGCGTGAGGGCCACTGTCCGCTTGATGGGCCGCTTTGGTTGGTCCTCAGCGGTCGCCACGCTCGCGGTCATGAGGACGATCGCGATAGTCGCGACCGCGAGTCGGCGGATCACCCGACCACCCTACGCCGGGCCGCGATCAGATGGGGATCGAGATCGTCACCGTGGTGCCGCCCGCGTCAGGCGTGCGCGTCCAGGCAAGGGCGGTGTCGGGTTCCTGTAGCACCAGCCAGACGGATGCGGCGTACATCGATGCGGAGCGCACAATGCCGATGACGCCACCGAGCAGGACAATGGTGACGACGGGCACAGGCCGCACGCGGCGACGCCGGAGCCACGTGAGGAGCACCAGGCCCACGCTTGGCTGCCGCTGGCGCATACCGGCAGCGAGGTCGATTCCCGTCGGGCCGGCTCCGAGGTGCGGATCGAGGACCGCGACATCGGGTGACGACTGGGCGAATGACGCCATCGCGGCTCGGGCGTCGCCGACCGCGGTCACCTCGAAGCCGTGATGGGCGAGCCCGGCGGCGAGCGCAGCGCGCACGAGGTTGTCGTCCTCCACGAGGAGCACGGATCCGCCCATGGCGTGATTATCCGCCGTCCGAGATCCGGAGTCGTGGGGGTCAGCCCGACAGGGGGCGGATTCGCGGCTGGCGAACGATACGGAAGTGGAGTAGTCGGCATCGGTCAAATGAGCCCTGACCACTCGGATATGGCGTCGATGAAGCATGACGCAGGCGCAGTCTGAATCAATACCAAGCAAGAAGGGACGTGTGGCTTCTTGCAATTGACCGCTGAATAGCGGATCGTGATGAAGCACGCCCCGCTGCTCCTGATGCGGATTCGGTACCGCTGACGGACGGAAGGGGCAATGATGACCCACATCGAACCCGAAGCCCCTGACTGGACCACCGTGGAGTTCGCCTCCGAGTCCTGGCGAGCGCCTGAGGTCACGTGGGATCTCGGGGAGCTTGTCGACGTGGCCGTGGCGGCCTCAACCTCGTCAACCATTTGCGAGTTCGCTGGCCACCTCTTCGAAGTCGTCC
>JBEAQC010000125.1:0-4562 GCA_041164085.1 Actinomycetota bacterium | reverse complement strand
ACGAAGGCTCTCGTGATGAGCCCTCGTCCGTCCGTTTCCAGGATCTGTCCCATACGACGGCCACCGCGACCGACTGTGACGCACGCGCCGAACTCCTCCTCAGTCTGGAGGCGAATGGAACTCGCCGGGGAACACGTGATCTCCATGCCCCCGTCATGATCGGAGACGTCGTAGATGCTGGGACCATGCGAGAAGTAGGAAGCCCCAGTCCGTAGGGCATCAAGCACGGCTGCCGGTGACCTCTCGGCCACGTTGAGCATGGTCCACGCAGTCCCTAGCTCGAAGAGCGGGTAATGCTGATCATCCGTAGCGATCCCGAACACCTCGCGACCTTCGCCAAGGAGCAAGTCCCACCAGGGTGAGGAGTCCCCGCGGCCGCACTCGAGTTCCGCCGACCCGTTGAAGACCTCAACTCCCGTGAAGCCTTCCATCTGGGTGAGTTCCTGAGTGGGAAGTTGATTCCAGTACGGGTGGGCGACGTAGGTGATCGCCCCTTGGCTCGCAGCCCACGTCGTCCCCTCCGAGAGAGAGGGGAAGGTGCGGACTTCGTAGTTGTCTTCCTCGCTGAAGTACCAGTTTGCTCGATCGCCACCCGGATCCTCAGGAATCTCGGTCAGCCCGTAGACGAGGAACTCACCGGACTGACGCGGGTAAATCGGGGCGATCATGTCGAAACCGAGTTCGGCACCGGGCACCAGGATGATGTCGTCACGAGCGCTCGGCTGCGTGAGGCGCCAGTGATCGGTGATCGCGACGATGTCGAACCCTGCCTCGACATAAGACTGCACGAGCCGATCAGGCGCGAGAGTGCCGTCACTCACGGTCGAGTGGGTATGGAGTGCTGCTTTCAGCCACTCGCCGTCACTGTGAAATGGGTTCATGCGATCAACCTTGTCTGAGTCGTGGGTCGAGCGTCTCTTCCAGTGCATAGCCAAGCAGTGTGAATGACAGCGTCACCAGGATGACACAGACCCCCGGGGGGATGATCCACCACCAGTAGCCGTTGGACATGGCACCGGACACGAATGCTTCCTCGATGATCCTGCCCCATGACATCGAGGTGGGATCACCCAGTCCGAGAAGTGAGAGCGTGGTCTCGGAGAGGATCGCGATGGCAACTGTCAGCACGCCCTGGGCGATGATGATCGGAGAAACCTCTGGCAAGACGTACTTCCCGAGGATCCGAGCGTTCGTGGCTCCGAGGGCCCGTGCCCGCTCAATGAAGGGTTGTTCCCGCACGGACAATGTCTGGGCCCGCACGAGTCGAGCAGTAAGCGCCCATGACGTGACCGCGATGACGACGATGACGTTGAGCAGGGTCGGTCCGAGAATGGCCGCCAGGACGATCGCCAGAACCAGCCAGGGGATGACCAGGAACCAGTCCGTTAAAGCCGTGAGTACCGTCCCCAAGGGCCTACCCGCGTAGTAGCCGGCCAGGATGCCCATGGCAGCGCCAATGATGACGGCCCCGAGCGTCGCAAGGACCCCGACGGTCAAGGAGACGCGTGCACCGACGAGCAGGAGTTGCACTACCGATCTCCCGAATAGGTCAGTACCCAAGGGCACAGCAGCGCTGGGGGGCTGAGTGGGCTGGCCGGGTGCGAAAGCGGGATCAATATCGTCGCTGTCTACGAGTAGTGGCGCAAGCAGCGCAGCGAGAGTGAAGAAGGCGAGTATCGCGAGGCCGATCATGCCACGCTTGTTGCGGCGGAAGATCCGCCAGAACTCGCCAAGGCTACGGCGCCGACGGGCCCAGGTGAGCGAAGTCATGTCGCGCCCACTCGTGGGTCGAGGAGTCCGTAGGTGACATCGGCGACGAGACTCGCGAAGATCACGGCCGCGCTGCTGATGAGGAACACGCCCTGAAGCACGGGGTAGTCGAGAGTTTGGATCGCCTCGTAGGTGAGCAACCCGATGCCCGGCCACGAGAACACCGTCTCGATCACAATGGCGCCACCCAAGATGAATCCGACACTGATCACGACGAGCGTGAATATCGGGAGGATGGCGTTCGGAACTGCGTGACGGCGCCGGACGTCAGGATCGGTGAGTCCCTTCGCCCGCGCGAGATCGATGTAGGGCTGCGCCTTGACCTCCATCATGCTTGAGCGCATCACGATGAGGAACTGGCCCACATAGCCCAGGGCGAGGGCCAACACAGGGAGCGCGAGGTGCATGGCGACGTCCGTGGTCCCGCTGCTGGTCGACGATGAGTAGCCCCCCGCCGGGAACCACCCCAGAAGCCCGGCGAAGAGGATCAGCAGGAGCATCCCGAGCCAACCTTCGGGGGTCGAGTAGAGGACCATCGAGGTGTAGAGGCTTCCCGAGTCGAATCGGCTACCCCGTCGCCATCCGCCGCGGATGCCCGCGAGAACGCCGATCCCGGCCGCAAGGATCGTGCCGATACCCACGAGGAGCAATGTGGGCCACATGCGCGACAGGATCAATTCCCACACGGGCAACCCCGAAATCAGTGACACGCCGAGATTTCCGCTGATGGTTTCGCGGACATACACACCAAATTGCGTGATGAGTGGCTGATCCAGGCCGAACGCGACCCTCTGCAGCTCGAGTGCTTCCGGCGACAGTCTCTGGCTTCGTGCCAGTAAGGCGATGGGGTCGCCCGGCATGATGCGAAAGAGGAAGAAGTTCACCGTGAAGATGAAGGCCAGGGTGAGCAGTGCCCAGCCGGTACGGCGGGCAATGAACTCAAGTCTTTCGGAGCGGGTCAGTGTGTGTCCGGTCGATCTTCAGTGCCGCGACGCCTCATCACGATGACGGCGACGCCACCGAGGATGATCAGAGCAGCGATCCCCCACAGCCACACCGGCGGCCCACTCGTGCTGGTCGACGAGGGCTCGCCAGCGGTCGTAGCCGCGTCACCTCCTGAGTCGCCCGATGCCGGCTGGGCAGATGCTGATGCTGCGGGATCGGTCAACTGAGCCGGTCGCGCTGACACCATGCCGGTGTAGGAGTACGACGGGGTGAGGTAGCCGTCACCAGCCGGAACCGGTGTGAGATCAGCGACGATGTCTGTCCGGTAGGCGGTCAACGAATTCGGGTATGCCAAGACAATCGACGGGACCTGGTCGTAGACGTACTGCTGTGCTTCTCGGACGAGGCGGAGGCGCTCATCCTGGTCCAAGGTTGATGCCTGTTGTGCCACAAGGTCGTCGTACGTCGCATCTCTCCAGCAGCCGTCGCTGAGATCACCGCACTGCTCCGAGGTGAACACCGAGAGTTGATAGTTCGGATCAGGGTCACCCGTCCAGTACCAGATGTAGGCATCGAAGTTGCCTGACTGCTGCAGGTCGTACATCTTGCCGGCGCTGACCGGCTGAGCCTTGACCTCAATGCCGATTTGGCTGAGGTAGGACGCAATGAGCTGCCCTGCGATGTCGCTTCCCGGGGTGTCATTCGAGGTGGGCATGCGGATGACCAGTGGCTGGCCGGTCTGCGGGTCAACGCGGATGCCGTCGCCGCCGCGCGTGTAGCCGGCTTCGTCCAGTATCGCGTTGGCCTGATCGGGGTCGTAGGGAGTCACCTGATCGTCGGGAATATCAAGGTGCCAGTACACCGAGAGCGGTCGCACGATGGTTTCGCCTGGGCTTGCGGCACCCTGATACGCCTTCTCCACGATCGCCTGCTTGTCGATAGCGAGCACGATCGCCTGGCGAACACGCAGGTCTTTCAGTGCGGGAAGGGGGTTCGCGGCGGGGTCCTGGCCACCGAAGTTGAATGCCAGATTCACCCAGGAGTCGGCGGTGATCTTCTGAACCGCGACGTTTGGTATCGCCTCGACCGCAGGGAGAAGCGCGCTCTCAAGGCCGTCAGCGATGGCGATCTCGCCGTTCTTCAGCGCCTGAACCATAGCTTCCTGGTTGGTGTACAGGCGGAAGACGATCCGCTCATAGGCAGGCTCGGTCCCCCAGAAGTTGGGGTTACGTTCGAACGTCCAGCTCTGTCCCGGGACTGCCTCGGTCATGATGTAGGGACCGGATGCGACGTTGGGCAGGACCGCCGCCTGCTTGATCTCCTTGTTGGTCTTCCCGATGTACGTGCCCCACACGTGTTCGGGGACGATGTAGACCCACGGTGGTACGTCCATACCGCGAGTCGGTTCCGGCGAATTCCACACGATGGTTCGGTCATCGGGCGTCTCGAAGGTCGACCCCTTAGGGAAGTAGCTGGTGAAGTAGGAGAACCCCTGGTCGATCACGAACCGATAGGTGAACGCGACGTCACGTGACGTCAGCGGGGTGCCATCGCTCCATTTCAGTCCCTCTCGCAACGTACAGGTCCACGCTGTGTAGTCGGCGTTGTGCTCGCACGATTCGGCAAGGCTTGGGGAAGCGCTGAGATCTTCATCCGAAAACTTCATCAGCATGTCGTACTGGAGGGTGACGGCGCTCCACTCGCTTGTGGAATTGACTGCCCAAATGTTCGGGTTGTCGATCCCTACCGTCATCCCGATGGTGAGCGTCGTGGCGTCATCCGCTGCCCATGCCGATGATCCCCAACCACCGACGAAGACGGCTCCGGATAGCGCTGCGGCTGCGATG
>JBEAQC010000124.1:0-2937 GCA_041164085.1 Actinomycetota bacterium | reverse complement strand
TCCATCGCCGACGCTTCCGAGCTCAGCAAGCCGATCACCTTCAAAACGAGCTACGGCCGTGGCGTCTACCTGGCGCGCACGCCGATGACCGCCCTCGCATCAAAGCCCTACCCGGCGAGTGCGGGTCTACAGAAGAAGGCGGGCAACTTCTGCGAGAAGGCCCTCGGCCACACGAAGTTCTTCTGGTACGGCCCGAGCGAGACCGAGTGGCTTGCCGGCTACACCGCCGTGCGCTGCTACTCGCTCAAGAAGGTCAAGTAGCGCTACCTCAGCGATACACGCACCGGGAAGCGCTTGATCCCGTTGACGAAGTTGGACCGCAGCCGCTCGACCGGGCCCGTGCGCTCCATGAAGTCGATCCGGGACAGCAGGTCCTCGAACATGATCGTGATTTCCATGCGCGCGAGCGAATTGCCCAGGCACATGTGGGGACCACCGCGGCCGAAGGCCATGTGCTCATTGGGCTTGCGCGTGACGTCGAAGGCGTACGGGTCAGGGAAGACCGCATCGTCGCGATTACCGGAGGCGAACCAGGTGACGACCTTGTCACCTTCCTTGATCTGCTGGCCACGCATCTCCACATCCCGCGTCGCCGTGCGCCGGAAGTGATAGACCGGGCTGGCGTAGCGCAGGAACTCCTCGACGGCCCAGGGGATGAGCGAGGGATCCTCCTGAAGTCGCCGCATCTGGTCGGGGTGGTCGATGAGGTTGTTCATCGTGTGGCTGATCGTGTGCCGGGTCGTCTCATTGCCGGCGACGACGAGCAGGAGGAAGTACGCGTGGAAGTCGTCCTCGCTCAGGGCCACGCCGTCGATCGGCGTGGCGTTGACGAGAGTCGAGACGAGATCCTTGCCGTCCCGGCCGAGGCGCTGGCGCTTGAGCTCATCGCCGTACGCCCAGACCTCGAGCGCCGCCGGCGAGCGGAAGGGCAGCATCCGGTACTTCTCGCTCTCCGGATCGCTCGCGAGGACATCCGCGTGCTCAGGATCGGTGTTGCCGACCATGCGGTTGCCCCACCAGATGAGCTTGGGGATATCGATGTCCGGGACGTCGAGCATGCGCGCGAGCACGCGAATCGGGAAGTCGGCCGCAACCGCCTCGACAAAGTCGAATTCTCCCTGAGCGAATGCCTCATCCAGCGTCGATGCGGTGAGGCCGCGCAGGAATGTCTCGTAGCCGGCGAGCGCTCGAGGGGTGAACTCGCCCTGCATGAGCTTGCGGAGTGCGCGGTGACGCTCGCCGTCGGTCTCGAGCATCGACTTGCGCACGCGCAGTTGATCGCCGTCGAGTTCCTCGAGATTGACCGCACCGAGCTCGGACGAGAAGGTCTCCGTGTCGCGGAGAACGTCGACGATGTCGTGGTAGCGCGTGATCGACCAGAAGCCGTGGTTGGGCTCGGGCTCGACATCCCAGTGCACCGGGTCCTCGCTGCGCAGCGCATCGAAGGTCGACCAGGGCGGCCCGGCCTCGAAGAGGTCGAGGTCAGCCAGGGTGACATCGGACTTGACGGACATGCGACCTCCCGGGGCGACGGGCCAGATCGTTCGGGCCCGAACCATTGCCGATACTGCCAGATGTTCGGGCCCGAACGGAAGGTTCTGCGACACTTCGGCAATGGCCGGCCCCCACACCCTCGCCGAGACCGAACGGCAGGTCGCCGACCGCCTCGGCGACCTCACCCTCGACTACGAGGCGATGGCCGTGGTCTCCAACCTCTTCCGGGCGGCCAACGCCGTACGCAACCACCTCGAGCGCACTGTGCTTGCCCCCGCCGACCTCACCTGGACGGCCTTCGTCGTCATGTGGGTCGTGTGGATCTGGGACCGCGTCGAGACGCGCACCATTGCGGCGGAGGGTGGCTTCTCCAAGGCCACGCTCTCCGGTGTGCTGACGACGTTGGAGGGCCGGGACCTGGTCGAGCGCTCACGCAGCGAGACCGACGGTCGCCTCGTCGACGTGACGCTGACGCCCAAGGGCACCAAGCTCATGCGCGCTCTCTTCCCGAAGTTCAACGCCGAGGAGCGCGCGGTCACGCGTCACGTCGACGACCTCGGCAGTGCCGCAGCCGTGCTACGCGCGCTCACCCTCGCCACGGAATAGCCGTGGCCTACGACGTCGCCGTCATCGGGGGAGGGATCGTCGGCCTTGCCCTCGCCGACGCGTGGTTGACGCGCTATCCGGGAGGCTCGGCACTCGTCCTGGACAAGGAGGATCACCTCGCCGCGCACGCCTCGGGGCGCAATTCCGGAGTGCTCCACGCCGGCTTCTACTACGCGCCGGACTCACTCAAAGCCCAGCTCACCCGTCGCGGCAACCAGATGCTCAAGGCCTTCTGCGCTGAGCGCGACGTGCACGTCCGCGAGACCGGCAAGGTCGTCGTCACCACGTCACCCGACCAACTCGACCAGCTCGATGAGCTCCACGCGCGAGGGCAGGCCAACGGCGTACCCCTGGAGATGATCGACGACGCGCAACTCAGCCAGATCGAGCCGCTCGCGCGCACCCACGAGCGCGCGCTCTGGTCGCCATCGACCGCCGTTGCCGATCCTGCGGCTGTCGTCGAGGCACTCGGCGCCCGGGTGCGTGAGCGCGGTGGCGAGATCCGACTCGGCACACCCGTCACCGCAGCCGGACCGGGCTGGGTGCGCACGCCGACCGGCAGCATCGCCGTCGGCCACATCATCAACGCAGCGGGCCTCTATGCCGATCGCGTCGCGCACTGGTTCGGTGTCGGCGAGGACTACCGGATGCTGCCTTTCAAGGGCCTGTACTGGTACGCCGACTGGGCACCCGGGCGGCTGCGGCGTCACGTGTATCCCGTGCCCGACCCGCGCAACCCCTTCCTCGGCGTGCACCTCACCGTCACCGTCGATGGCCGCGCCAAGGTCGGTCCCACCGCGATCCCGTCGCTGTGGCGCGAGGACTACGCCGGCCTGC
>JBEAQC010000123.1:0-19855 GCA_041164085.1 Actinomycetota bacterium | reverse complement strand
CTGCACTTCGAGGACATCCGGAAGTTGCTCGGCGTGCTGCACAGCCTGGTCGACAAGGGCAACACCGTCATCGTGATCGAGCACAACCTCGACGTCATCAAGTCGGCCGACTGGATCATCGACATGGGACCGGAAGGTGGCTCCGGCGGAGGATCTGTGGTCGCCGAGGGCACCCCCGAGGAGGTGGCGGCCCACGAGGGAAGCCACACGGGCCGATTCCTGAGCCCCCTCCTCGACCTTCCCGTGGCCGCCGCGCCGCCCGCTCGGCGCGCTAGGAAGCGCCAAGCGTCGTAGCCTGTGATCATGACCGCGAAGCACGTTGCCCGTCGTACCGTCCTCGTCACCGGGGGTGCCATCGGCGCCGCCGCAGCCCTCGCCGCCTGCGGTGGCTCAGGCGACTCTGCCGCGTCGAGTTCATCGGCCGCGCCGGATTCCTCGAGCGCTCCGGAGCCGTCGCCGAGCGGAGCGGACAGCAGCGGAGCCGCGCCTCAGGGCGAGGTCCTGGGACCGGTAGACCAGGTGACCGTGGGCTCAGGCGTCGTCTACGACGGCCCCAAGGTGGTCGTCACGCAGCCGGCACAGGGAGATGTGCGCGGCTTCACGGCCGTCTGCCCGCACCAGGGCTGCCTCGTGAGTGAAGTGACCAACAACGAGATCCTGTGTCCCTGCCACGGCTCGCTCTTCTCCGCCGAGGACGGTGCCGTCCTCGTGGGACCAGCGACCACCGGCCTCGCGCCTGTCGACGTGACCGTGGTGGACGACCAGGTCATCCTCAGCTGATCGTGCCGTGATCGCGAGCGATGCTCGTCCCCGCGGTGTCCCGGACACCCCCGGGGTGTATCGCTTCCGTGACGACGATGGTCGGGTCATCTACGTCGGCAAGGCCAAGTCACTGCGTTCGCGACTTTCGTCGTACTTCGCCGATCCGCGCTCCCTGCATCCGCGCACCCGCTCACTCATGGAGGCGGCGGCCGATGTTGATTGGACTGTCGTCGGCAGCGAGGTCGAGGCGCTTCAGTTGGAATACGCCTGGATCAAGGAATTCGATCCGCGCTTCAATGTCCGCTACCGCGACGACAAGTCCTATCCCTACCTTGCCGTCTCCATGGGAGAGGAGTTCCCCCGCGCCCTCGTGACACGGGGTGCCAAGCGGCCGGGCACGCGCTACTTCGGGCCGTATGCACACGCGTGGGCGATCCGCGGAACACTCGACGCCCTCTTGCGCGTCTTCCCGATCCGGACCTGCAGCCGCGGTGTCTTCGATCGGGCCCGGAGATCCGGACGTCCATGCCTGCTGGCCGACATCGGCAAGTGTTCGGCGCCCTGCGTCGGTCGCGTCACGCCCGAGGAGCATCGGCGCATCGCCGAGGACTTCTGCAGTTTCATGGCAGGTCGCGCGCGTGACTTCCAGCGTCGTCTCACGAGCGAGATGCTTGCGGCATCGCAGGAGCAGGACTACGAGCGGGCGGCTCGCCTGCGGGACGACATCGGTGCGATGGACCGGGCGCTCGAGCGCAATTCGGTGGTGTTCGACGAGTCCGTCGACGCGGATGTCGTCGGCATGGCATCCGACGACTTGGAGGTGGCCTTCGAGGTATTCCATGTCCGTGACGGTCGGATCCGCGGTCAGCGCAGTTACGTCGTGGAGCGCGTCGAGGATGCCGATGAGGAAGACATCGTCGGACGGCTCCTGGTCGCATTGATGGACGAGGCGGAGGAGTGTCCGCCCGAGGTGCTCGTTCCGGTCCCGGTCACATCCGACGTCCGGGCATGGCTGGCCTGGAAGCGTGGGCGCAACGTCGATGTGCGCGTGCCCCAGCGTGGAGCGAAGCGCGACCTGCTGGCCACGGCTACGGCCAATGCAGAGCAGCGTTTCGCCCTGCACAAGGCCCGGCGATCCGGAGACCTCACCGCCCGCAGCCAGGCACTCCGCGAGATCCAGGACGCCCTGGGCATGGCGCAGGCACCGCTGCGGATCGAAACGATCGACGTGTCGCACCTGGGGGGAGAGGGAGTGGTCGCCGCCCTCGTCGTCTTTGAGGACGGCGCGCCGCGCCCACGGGAGAGTCGCACGTTCGCCCTCTCGGAGGAGGGTTCCCGCGATGACACCTCAGCCATCCACGAGGTGGTGCTGAGACGCTTTAGGGCGGTGAGCGACGAGGAGCAGGCCACGCGTCGTCGAGCCTTCGCCTATCCGCCTCACCTCCTCGTCATCGACGGAGGCGCTCCGCAGGTGCAGGCAGCGTGGCACGCCTTGCGTGAGCGGGGCATCGAAGACGTTGTGGTCATCGGCCTCGCCAAGCGGCTAGAGGAGGTGTGGATGCCCGGAACTCCGGATCCGGTCATCCTGCCGAGGTCCAGTGAGGGGCTCTATCTCCTGCAGCGCATGAGGGATGAGGCCCATCGAGTAGCCATCGGATACCAGCGACGCACGCGCAAGAGCAAGACGCGCAGCGCCCTGCATGACATACCGGGACTGGGCAAGGAGAAGGCCAAGGCACTCATGCGGGCCTTCGGTTCGGTCGCGGCAGTCCGGCGGGCCTCCGTCGACGAGCTCATGGAGGTCGATGGCATCGGCCCACAACTCGCGGAGCGCATCACCGGTGCTCTCGCCGCTCCGTCGGACTCGGGTGATGAGATGCTGCCTGCGGAGGTGGCGGAATGACGGTCGAAGTGGTGCTGGTGACGGGCATGAGCGGTGCTGGCCGCTCCACCGCGGCCCGGGCACTCGAGGATCAAGGCTGGTTCGTGGTCGACAACCTCCTTCCGGGCCTGATCCCCGAGACGGTCACGGCCCTGGCGGACGAGGCGGTCCACCGCGTCGCGGTCGTGGTTGATGTGCGCGGCGGAAAGTTCTTCGACGATACGGAGCGCGCCCTCGCGAGGCTGCGTGCCGCCGACTTCGACGTACGCATTCTCTTCCTCGAAGCATCTGATGAGTGCCTCGTCCGTCGATTCGAGAGCAATCGACGTCCGCATCCGCTGCAGAGGGGCGAGCGGCTCGTCGATGGCCTTCGACGCGAGCGCGTGGCCCTTGCCGGCTTGCGGGCGGATGCCGACCTCGTGATCGACACCAGCCAGCTCAACGTCCACGAGCTCCGCCGCAGGGTGGACGCCGCATTTGCCGGAGCGCCGACTCCCTTGCGTGCCACGGTCATGTCGTTTGGATTCAAGTACGGCATCCCGGTCGACGCTGATGTCGTCCTCGACGCCCGCTTCCTGCCCAACCCGCACTGGGTCGACGAGCTGCGGGAACACACAGGACTGGAGCCGCAGGTCCGCGACTACGTGCTGGCAGATCCCGACGCTGTGGGGTTCGTTGATGAGGCCGGCACACTCCTGGACGTGATGTCGCGTGGCTATCTTCGCGAGGGCAAGCGCTATGTGACTGTGGCCGTCGGATGCACTGGAGGCAAGCACCGCAGCGTCGCGCTTGCGGAGGCGATCGCCGGAAGGCTCTCCGGACAGGGCATCGAGCCGATGGTGATCCATCGAGACCTCGGACGCGAGTGACGGCCATCCGACGGGTCGTTGCCCTCGGGGGCGGTCACGGGCTGTCCGTGACCCTCAAGGCCCTGCGTCGGTTGGGCGTCGAACCCACCGCCATCGCGGGCACCGGCGACGACGGAGGCTCGAGCGGGCGTTTGCGCACTCATCTCGGCGTCCCGCCACCGGGTGATCTGCGCATGGCATTGGCCGCTCTCGCCGACGAGGGACTGTGGCTGCGGGTGCTGCAGCACAGGTTCGGCGGGACAGGCGACGTCGAAGGCCACGCGCTAGGCAACCTCATCCTGGTGGCGCTGTGGCAGGAGACGGGCGACCTCGTCGTCGGTCTCGATCGTTTGGGGGCCGTCCTCGGTGCGCGTGGGCGTGTGCTGCCCAATTGCCTGGATCCGGTCGAGGTGGTGGCGGACGTCCTCGGCTCCGATGGCGCCGTGCGCGAGGTCCGCGGTCAGGCTCGCCTGACGGCCGGGGAAGGGCGGATCATCGGGCTGCGCTTGCTGCCCGCTCAGCCCCGCGTGTGCCCGGACGCGGTCGGCGCGATCCTCGAGGCGACCCACGTCGTGATCGGTCCCGGATCATGGTTCACCAGCGTCCTTACGCACATGCGGGTCCCGGAGATTGCGGCGGCACTGCAGGCGACCGAGGCTCGCAGAATCCTCGTCCTCAACGCCGGCCCCCAGGCGGGGGAGACCGAGGACTTCACGGCGACGACCTACCTGCGGTCCTGGCTCGACTTCGCCCCGGGCCTGGTGCTGGACGACGTTGTGGTGGCTCGTGACGGAATGGTGGCTCCCGAGACGGGTGATACGTCTGAGGCGATCGCCCTCTGCGGATCAGCCCTCGGGGCGCGGGTCCGGACCGCGGACATCCTTTGCGGCCCTGGCCAGCACGATCCGGATCTCCTCGCCGACGCCCTGGGGCCGTTGATCCAGGACTAGCCGTGGCAGGATGGCGCGGTGGCCATGACAGCGGAGGTCAAGGACGAGCTCAGCCGTCTGCCCGTGACGAAGTCCTGCTGCCGCAAGGCTGAGGTCTCATCACTTCTGCGATTCGGTGGCGGCCTCCACATCGTGGCAGGACGGATCGTCGTGGAGGCTGACCTAGATGCGGGATCGACTGCCAGGCGCCTGCGCAAGGATCTGACCGAGGTCTACAACCAGGACAGTGAGGTGGCCATCGTCCAGGCGGGCGGCTTGCGCAAGGCGCAGCGTTACGTCGTGCGCATCGTCCATGGCGGTGAGCACCTGGCGCGTCAGACCGGCCTCGTCGACGGCTCGGGCAGGCCTGTGCGTGGCCTTCCCCCGGCAGTTGTCTCCGGCGGAGTGTGTGATGCGGAATCCGCATGGAGGGGAGCCTTCCTGGCGCACGGCTCGCTCACGGAGCCCGGACGTTCGGCGGCCCTCGAGGTCACGTGTCCTGGACCCGAGGCCGCGCTCGCCCTCGTGGGTGCGGCAAGGCGCCTGGGTATCCCCGCGAAATCGCGCGAGGTGCGCGGTGTCGACCGTGTCGTGATTCGCGACGGTGACGCCATCGGAGCGATGCTGACGCGCATGGGGGCGCACTCGTCCGTGCTCGTCTGGGAGGAACGCCGCATGCGTCGGGAGGTCCGGGCGACGGCCAACCGCCTTGCGAACTTCGACGATGCCAATCTGCGCCGATCCGCTCGCGCCGCGGTCGCTGCAGGTGCCCGCGTCCGCCGCGCTATGGAGATTCTCGGCGATGAGGTTCCCGACCATTTGGCCGAGGCAGGGCGGCTCCGGCTGGAGCACCGCCAGGCGAGCCTGGAGGAGCTCGGCGCGCTTGCGGACCCGCCGATGACGAAGGACGCCGTGGCCGGGAGGATCCGTCGCCTGCTCGCCACGGCCGACAAGAAGGCAGCCGAACTCGGGATCCCCGGCACTGACGCAGCCCTCGCAGACGCCGACCTCGACGCGCTTGAGGCTGAACTTCACGTGGATCTCGACGCTTAGCGTTTCTGAAACAGCGGTGGCGTTGTCGACACGGCGTCGCCGTTCTCCGACCAGTCGCAGGGTCGATGGGGGATGTAAACGCGTACGGTAGGCTGCGGACACAGGCCATCGTCACTGGGAGAGCAGCGTGTCCATCACCGTCGGAATCAATGGGTTCGGCCGGATCGGTCGTAATTTCTATCGGGCCCTGGTGGCCTCGGGAGTCACGGATATCGAGGTCGTGGGCATCAACGACCTCACCGACACCGCGACCCTCGCTCACCTCCTGAAGTACGACAGCGTGCTGGGTCGCTTCCCGCTCGCGGTGTCGCACGGTGACGGCACGCTCACCGTGGGCGGCAAGCAGATCACGGTGACGGCGGAGAGAGATCCCGCTGCTCTGCCGTGGGCGGCACTCGGCGTCGACATCGTCATCGAGTCGACAGGGCATTTCACTGACGCGACCAAGGCGCGGGCGCACCTCGACGCAGGAGCTAAGAAGGTCATCATCTCCGCGCCCGCCAAGAACGAAGACATCACGATTGTCATGGGCGTCAACCAGATCGACTACGACCCGAGCAAGGACTCGGTGATCTCCAACGCTTCCTGCACCACCAACTGCCTGGCCCCGATGGCCAAGGTGCTGGACGATTCGTTCGGCATCGTGCGAGGCATGATGACCACGATCCACGCCTACACGAATGACCAGCGCATCCTCGACTTCCCGCACGATGACCTTCGGCGTGCTCGCGCAGCCGCGATCAACATGATTCCTACGACGACAGGGGCGGCCAAGGCCATCGGTCTCGTCCTTCCGCAGCTCAAGGGTCGTCTCGACGGTTACGCCATGCGCGTGCCGACACCGACGGGATCGGCGACCGACCTCACGGTCGAACTCGAGCGTCCCGCCACCGCCGACGAGATCAACACCGCCATGAAGGTTGCAAGCGAGGGGGCCCTCAAGGGGATCCTGCAGTACACCGAGGACCCCATCGTCTCCACGGACATCGTCACGGATCCCGCATCGGTGATCTTCGACTCGGGTCTCACCAACTCCATGGGGACGCTGGTCAAGGTGGTGGGCTGGTACGACAACGAGTGGGGCTACTCCAATCGCCTGATCGA
Source organism: Actinomycetota bacterium (assembly GCA_041164085.1). Classification (GTDB taxonomy): domain Bacteria; phylum Actinomycetota; class Actinomycetes; order S36-B12; family S36-B12; genus Mxb001. The sequence continues at coordinate 13,277 of JBEAQC010000123.1, read as the reverse complement.
CCTCACGCAGTACGTCGGCGCGCGCCTGTGAGCGATCGGCTGTCGCAGCTTGACGTCGAACATCGCACGGTGATCGTCCGATGTGATCTCAACGTTCCGCTGGATGCGTCTGGAGAGGTCGTGGCGATCGCTGACGACGGGCGGATCCGCGCAAGCATCCCGACCCTGACGGCATTGAGAAATCGCGGCGCCAAGGTGGTCGTCCTCGCACACCTGGGCCGGCCGAAGGGCCAGCCGGATCCGGGGCTATCCCTGGAACCGGTCGCGCGACGCCTCGGCGAGCTTCTGGCCGCACCCGTGACGTTCATTGACGCGGTGAGCGGCCCGACCGTGGATGCGGCAGTGCGAGCACTGGGCCCCGGTGAGGTTGCTCTGCTTCAAAACGTCCGGTTCGACCCTCGTGAAACGAGCAAGGATTCGGCGGAGCGCCAGGAACTTGCCGCTGAATGGGCCGGGTGGGCGGACGCCTACGTCAGCGACGGCTTCGGGGTGGTCCATCGAGAGCAGGCCTCCGTGACGGATGTGGCCAGGCTCCTGCCCTGCGCGCCGGGGCAGCTCGTGGAGGCAGAACTCGGGAGCTTCGCTCGCGTGCTGACTGATCCGGAGCGCCCCTACGCGGTCGTCCTCGGGGGGGCGAAGGTCTCGGACAAGCTCGCGGTCATCGGCCACCTGCTGGAGCGGGTTGATCGCATCCTCATCGGTGGGGGCATGGCCTTTACGTTTCTGCGCGCCGAAGGCTTCTCCGTCGGGGATTCGCTGCTCCAGGAAGACCTCGTCCCTACCGTTCGGGACATCATGGACCGCGCGCGGCGTGCGGGCGTCGAGATCCTGCTCCCCGTGGACGTGGTCATTGCCGAGGACGTCTCAGCCAATGCGTCCGCTCGGGTGGTGAGCGTGGGTGAGATCCCGGACGGCTGGAAGGGGCTCGACATCGGGCCCGCGACGGCCGCTGCCTACGCGGCAGCGCTGGCGGACGCTCGCACCATCGTCTGGAATGGCCCCATGGGCGTGTTCGAGTTGGCGCCCTTTGCCGAGGGCACGAGAAGCGTGGCCGCGGCGATGGCCGAGGCAGACGGCTTCACCGTCGTGGGCGGCGGTGACTCCGCCGCGGCCATCCGCGCACTCGGCATCGATGAGGCATGCTTCGACCACATCTCCACCGGTGGGGGAGCCAGCCTGGAGCTCCTCGAGGGCAAGGTGCTGCCCGGGATCTCCGTACTCGAGGAAGGCTCACGATGACCGATCGACGCCCGCTCATGGCCGGCAATTGGAAGATGAACGTCAACCACCTCGAGGCGATCGCCCTGGTGCAGAAACTCGCATTCGCCCTCAACGATGCCGATTACGACGCCGTCGATGTGGCCGTCATCCCGCCGTTCACCGACCTGCGATCAGTCCAGACCTTGATCGACGGAGACGGCTACCGGATCGCCTACGGTGCGCAGGACCTCTCGGTTCACGACTCGGGCGCCTACACGGGCGAAATCTCCGGGGCCATGCTGGCCAAACTGGGGTGCACCTACGTGCTGGTGGGGCATAGCGAGCGCCGCCAGTTCCATGACGAGGGTGACGACGTGGCAGCCGCCAAGGTCAGGGCGGCACGCCGCCACGGGCTCACTCCGATCCTGTGCGTCGGTGAGGGTCTTGAGGTGAGGCAGGAGGGCAAGCAGGTCGAGCATGTGCTCGCTCAGGTCACGGCCGCTCTCGATGATCTGCCCGCGGATGCGCTGGGAACGATCGTGATCGCGTACGAGCCCGTGTGGGCGATCGGCACCGGAGAGGTTGCCACCCCTGGCGATGCCCAAGAGGTCTGCGGCGCGATCCGGGAGCTGCTTCGTGGCCGGGCAGGTGGCGTGGCCGACGACGTGCGGATCCTCTACGGAGGGTCGGTCAAGGTCTCCAACGTGGCGGCGATCATGGCGGAGCCCGACGTCGACGGCTGCCTGGTCGGAGGGGCGAGCCTGGATCCGGACGAGTTCGTCGGAATCGTCCGTTACCGGCTCCTTGCCCCGGCGGAGAGCGGGGCATGACGGGCTCGCGTGATAACGTCGGCCACGGCTGCGGGCGCCGTGCTCCGGCCGGTCAAGGAGGAGTGATCTCGTGACGACCGTTCTGGTCATCGCCCTGGCGATCCTCCTCGTGATCACGAGTGTCTTGCTCGTCGTGCTCATCCTGCTGCACCGCGGCAAGGGTGGCGGGCTCTCGGACCTCTTCGGCGGAGGTGTGAGCTCATCGATCGGCGGCTCCTCGGTCGCTGAGAAGAACCTCGACCGACTGACGATCGGCATCGGCCTGATCTGGGCGGCGTCCATCGTCGCGGTCGGTCTCCTGGTGCGCACGGGTTCATGAGCAACCAGCCCACGGTGCACCTGTCCCCACTCATGACGTCGTGTCCTAGGAGGCTCCGTGGCCGGTGGTAGTGCAATTCGTGGCAGCAGGGTCGGTGCGGGCCCCATGGGAGAGGCCGAGCGTGGCGAGACCGCGCCGCGTGTCTTCGTGACCTTCTGGTGCGCCCGGGGACACGAGACAACACCGAGCTTCGCCGCTGATGCACCGGTCCCCGACATGTGGGACTGCCCGCGGTGCGGCTGGCCCGCCAGCCAGGATGAGCAAGCACCTCCGGCACCGCCCAAGATCGAGCCCTACAAGACCCATCTGGCCTACGTCAAAGAGCGTCGCAGTGACGAGGATGGAGCGGCGATCCTGGAAGAGGCTCTGGAGAAGCTCCGCCGCTCCTGATCGTTCACAGGGCGGCTGCGGCCGCCGCATCAAGCCACAGCAGCGTGGCGTCACGCCCCCGGGCCCCCGCGGCGGGGCAGTCCACGACGTGGGTCTGCGGATCCGCCGCGCGTGCGGCAGCGTCGGCCTTGCTCGAGCCGGCAGCTCCGATCCACACCTGACGGGCCGAGCGGATTGCCGCGAGCGTGAGGCTCACGCGTACCGGGGGTGGCTTCGGCGAGTCGGTGATGGCGACGGTGCTCGTTGACGCGTGGAGGGCAGGCATGCCGGGAAAGAGTGACGCGACGTGACCTTCGGGGCCCATGCCGAGCAGAAGCACATCGAAGTCGGGCACGAACCCCTGGGTCGAGTGGCGCGCGAGCTCATCGGCGTACGAGCGAGCAGCCTCTGTGACTCCCTGACCGCGATCGGCGGGCATGGGGTGCACATTGCTCGCAGGGATCGGGACATGATCGAGAAGTGCGGCACGGGCGCCGGTCTCATTGCGATCCACATGGCCTTCGGGGAGGAAGCGCTCATCGCCCCACCAGATGTGCACCATGGACCAGTCGATGGCGGGTGCCGGTTGCACGAGGGCGGCGAGTACCTCGGTGCCCACACCACCGCCCGTGACGACGAGGTCGTGACGACCGGGGGACGCCAGCACCTCGGCAACCGCCTGTGCGAGCGCGCTGACGAGATGTGATTCGTCTGGAGTGACGATCACCTCTGGCCCGCTCATCCCGCCTCTGCAGAGGTCAGGGAATGCAGGACGTCGCCATACACCACATCCGGATCGAGTCGACGCAATTCCTCGCTGAGGAGATCGGGAAGGGCACGTCGAGGCAGCGCGATGGTCGACTCAGGCACGCCCGGTCGCTCAAGGAAGGCCACTGAACCATCGGGGCGAGACAGGCTGATGCGGCCCACGCTGGTCTCGAAGGCGACCTGGGTAATGCCCGGGCCTTCAGCAGGGGAGAGATCGACGGGGACCTGAAGCGCCCAGCGCAGCCAGGCAGCGAGAAGGATCGCGCTGGGGTTGTCCGCTTCCGCCTCGACGGCGGCGGTCCGCACGATCGTCGCGTCGTCATCCAGGATGGACGCCAGTGCGCTGCGCCACGAGGTGAGGCGGGTCCAGGCGAGATCGGAGTCTCCGGGAATGTAGCCGGCCTGGCGCTCACGCAAGGCAACGGCAGGGTCGACGGCGGTCGCCAGATCCGTGATGCGGCGCATGCAGTGCCGGCCGATCGGATCGTCTGCAGGGACCGGAGGGGGATCGGTCGGCCACCAGGCCACGACAGGGGTATCCGGCAGCAAGAGCGGGATCGCGACGGAATTGGCGTGACTCGAGCGGTCACCGCGCAACCGCACGATCGCGACTTCACCGGGACCGTCATCCCCGCCCACCATGACCTGCGCGTCGATCTGGTCCTGGCCCCGACCCGGTCGGGGGATGAGCGTGAGGATGCGCATCGGGTGCTGCCGGGCCGACAGCACAGCAGCCTCGGTTGCATCGGATGCGTACTCCTCGTCGCTGAGGATGAGCATCGTGAGCACCATCCCCGTCGCGGGCGACCCCATGCGATGGCGTTCCTCGGCGATGGCGCGCGCGATCTCGCCGCCGCTGGTGTCCTCGAGTCGGATCATGGCCGCCTCCACACGCGTCCATCACGGGCGATCATGTCGTAGGCGCACGTAGGACCCCACCCGCCCGACGCGTACTGCTCGGGCTGACCCTCGTTCGCCCACTGATCGAGGATCGGATCGAGGATTCGCCAACTTAGATCGACCTCAGTGCTGTTGGGGAAGAGTGGCGGCTCGCCGAGGAGCACATCGAGGATCAATCGCTCGTAGGCCTCGGGGCTCGTGTCGACGAACGAGTCGCCGTACTGGAAGTCCATGGTCACGTCGCGGACCTCCATGCCGGCCGTTCCAGGGACCTTGGAGCCGAAGCGCACCGTGACCCCCTCATCCGGCTGGATCCGGAAGACCAGGGCATTGTCCGAGAGTTCGCCCACGGAAGCGGAATCGAAGGGCAGGTGCGGAGCGCGCTTGAAGATGACCGCGACCTCGGTCACACGTCGACCGAGTCGCTTGCCCGTGCGCAGATAGAAGGGCACGCCGGCCCACCTCCGGTTATCCACGGTGACACGGATGGCGGCGAAGGTCTCCGTCGTGCTCGTCGCAGGGATCCCGTCCTCCTCCAGGAAGCCCTTGACGGGCACCCCTCCCTGCCAACCGGCGGCGTACTGTCCCCGTGCCGTGTGGGCCGAGATGTCCGAGGGCAGGGTCACGGCGTTGAGGACCTTCTCCTTCTCCTGGCGGACCTCCTGTGGACGGAAGGACAGGGGCTCCTCCATCGCCGTAAGCGCGAGGAGCTGAAGGAGGTGGTTTTGGATCACATCGCGGGCGGCGCCGATGCCGTCGTAGTAGCCCGCACGTCCGGCGATGCCGATGTCCTCAGCCTGGGTGATCTGGACGTTATCGACGAAGTTGGAGTTCCAAAGCGGCTCGAACATCGTGTTGGCGAAGCGCACGGCGAGGATGTTCTGGACCGTCTCCTTGCCCAGGTAGTGGTCAATGCGAAAGATCTCGTCGGGAGCGAACGCCGAACTGAGCACGGCGTCGAGTTCCTTGGCACTCGCGAGGTCGTGTCCGAAGGGCTTCTCCACCACCACCCGACGCCACTCGCTTCCTTGCCGCTCGCTCAGGCCACTTGCCTTGAGCTGTTCCACGACGACGGGGAAGAGTCCGGGAGGTATCGACAGGTAGAACGCGTGGTTGCCCATCGTGCCACGCTGACGATCCACTTCTTCGACCACGCGAGCGAGTTTGCGATAGGCATCAGGATCGGCGATATCGCCTTCCACGAAGCGGATCCCCTCGGACAATTGCGCCCAGACGTCCTCGCGGAAGGGTGTGCGCGCGTGCTCCCGCACGGCATCGTGGACCTCCTGCGCGAAGTCCTCGTCATCCCACTGCCGACGGGCGAAGCCCACCAGGCCGAAACCGGGCGGCAACAAGCCGCGATTGGCCAGGTCATAGATGGCCGGCATGATCTTCTTGCGCGCAAGGTCACCGGTCACACCGAAGAGCACGAGTCCGCAGGGCCCGGCCACCTTGGGGAGGCGCCGGTCCCGGGGATCGCGGAGCGGATTGGTCATCGTTGCGCGTCGGCCAGCGCGCTCTTCACGGTCTCGAGCAACTCCGCCCACGAGGCGTCGAACTTCTCCACACCCTCGTCCTCGAGCAGCTGGCACACCTCGGGCTCGCGGATGCCGAGGCCTGCGAGCGCATCCCAGATCGCCCGAGATGCCTCCTGCGTCCCGGTGACGGTGTCCCTGACCGCACCCGTGAAGTCGGCGCATGCGGCGAGGGTCGCTGCGGGCATGGTGTTAACGCAGCCGGAGACCACAAGACCCATGACGTACATCGTCGGAGGGAAGGCGGGATCCTTGACACCCGTCGATGCCCAGAGCGGGCGCTGGGGATGCGCGCCGAGCGCGGCGAGTGCCCGCCAGCGCTCCGAGGCCATGGCTTCCTCGTAGACGCCCCATGCCAGGCGAGCACTTGCCAGGCCGGCTTTGCCTGCCAGGGACATGGCCTCAGGGGTCCCGATCGCTGACAGGCGCTTGTCGACCTCCGAGTCCATGCGGCTGACGAAGAACGATGCCACTGACTCGATAGTGGATAGGTCGTGGCCATGATCGTGGGCGCGCTCAAGTCCGGCCATCCATGCGTCGAGGACTTCGGAGTAGCGCTCGATGCTGAAGATCAGGGTGACGTTGACGCTGATGCCGGAGCCCAGTGTCTCGGTGATGGCGGGCAGCCCCTCCTCAGTGCCAGGAATCTTGATGAGCACATTTCCTCGATCGACCATGCCGTGAAGAAGCCGTGCCTGAAGAATCGTGCCGTCGGTGTCGCGCGCCAGCCGAGGATCGACCTCGATAGAGACGCGACCGTCGACGCCGTCGGACTCACGCCACAGGGGAGCGAAGACATCACATGCGTCTCGCACGTCCGTCGTGGTGAGGGAGCGCACCGCGTCGTCCACAGAGGCCCCAGACTGCGCGAGCTCGGTCACCTGTGCGGCGTAGGCGGAACCGGCACCCGCGAGCGCCTTCGCGAAGATCGTCGGATTCGTCGTGACCCCGCGCACCTCGTCCTCTCGGATGAGGCGCGCGAGGTCGCCCGAGGCGATCCGCTGGCGGTCAAGATCATCGAGCCAGATCGATACGCCCGCGCGCGTGAGTCCCGCGAGGGCCGGTGGGGTCGTCATCGAGGGCCTCCTGTGGCGATGAGGGTGCGGACGGACGCGGCAACGGCGTCGGCGGTGATGCCAAACTCCTTCAACAGGAGTGCCCCGTCGGCGCTGGCACCGAAGTGGTCGATGCCGACGACCGCGCCACGGGGTCCGAGGTATTTCCACCATCCGTAGGTTGCGCCGGCCTCGACGGCAACCCTGACCGCACCGGTGTCAGAGAGAACCGACGAGCGGTAGGCCTCGTCCTGGTCGTCGAACCACTCCAAGCATGGGGCCGACACGACGCGCGTCGGTGTGCCCTCGCTCTCGAGGACGTCCTTGGCTGCCAGCGCGATCTGCACCTCGGATCCGGTGGCGATGAGGATTGCCTGGGCCGGCGCCGACGCTTCGGCGAGAACGTACGCGCCGCGCGCCGTCTCTGCTGCGGGAGCGTAGATCGATCTGTCGATGACCGGCAGTCCCTGGCGCGACAGGATCAGGCCCGTCGGAGTCCCGCGACGCAGGGTCTCGAGCCAGGCCTGGGCGGTCTCATTGCCGTCCGCCGGACGCACGATGGCCAGGCCCGGAATCCCGCGCAGGGACCACAGGTGCTCGATCGGCTGGTGGGTGGGGCCGTCTTCTCCGAGGCCCACCGAATCGTGGGTCCAGACATAGACGACGGACGTCTGCATGAGCGCAGCCAGTCTCACCGAGCCGCGCATGTAGTCGGAGAACACCAGGAAGGTGCCACCGAACGGGCGGGTGAGGCCTTCGAGGGCGATGCCATTGAGGATGGCGCCCATGGCGTGCTCGCGGATGCCGAAGTGAATGATCCGGCCGTACGGCGAGGCATCCTTCAGTCCGCTCCCGGCCGGAAGGAAGGACAGGCCACCCTCGATCGTCGTGTTGTTGGACTCGGCGAGGTCCGCCGAGCCGCCCCAGAACTCCGGCATCGCCGACGCGATGGCGTTGATGACCTTGCCTGAAGCGGCGCGTGTCGCGATCGAGGTGCCCGCCTCGAACTGCGGCAGCGCATCAGGGAGTCCCTCGGGAAGTTGTCGGGCGAGGAGGCGGTCGAGAAGGGCAGCCCGCTCCGGGTGACTTGCCCGCCACGCGGCGAAACTGCGGTCCCACTCCCGATGGAGTTCCTGGCCACGCTCGACCACGGTCCGTGCATGTTCAAGGACGCCGCTCGGAATCTGGAAGTCCTTGCTCGGGTCGAGGCCGAGGACCTCCTTGGTGGCGGCGACCTCGTCGGCTCCCAGCGCAGCGCCGTGAGCCTTGGCGGAGTTGCGGGCATGGGGGGCCGGCCACGCGATCGTGCTGCGCATGGCGATGAAAGTGGGCCTCTCCTGCTGGGATGTGGCGGCCTGTAGCGCGCCCGCCAGGGCGAGGATGTCGATATCGCCATCCGGAGTCATTCCGACGTAGTGGACGTTCCAGCCGTACGACTCGTATCGTTCGATGACGTCCTCGTTGAAGGCGACCCCGGTGTCACCCTCGATCGAGATGTGGTTGTCGTCCCAGATCACGGTGAGGTTGCCCAGTCTCTGTACGCCGGCGAGCGACGACGCCTCCCCGGAAATGCCCTCTTCGAGGTCGCCGTCGGATGCGATCACCCACACTCGGTGATCGAAGGGGCTGAATCCCCACGGCGCCGTCGGGTCAAGAAGTCCTCGCTGATAGCGCGAGGCCATGGCCATGCCGACCGCCGTGGCGATGCCCTGTCCGAGCGGTCCCGTCGTGGTCTCGACGCCGACCGTGTGACCGTGCTCGGGGTGCCCCGGAGTGAGGCTTCCGGCGGTGCGGAACGCCTCGAGATCGCTCAACTCGAGTCCGTATCCGGAAAGGAAGAGCTGGATGTACAGGGTCAGGCTCGAATGCCCGCATGACAGGACGAAGCGATCGCGGCCGAGCCAGTCCGGATCGCTGGGGTCATGGCGGAGGAAGCGCTGGAAGAGGAGATACGCGGCGGGCGCGAGGGCCATTGCCGTCCCCGGGTGGCCGTTGCCCGCCCGCTGGACGGCATCCATCGCGAGGGCGCGGATCGTCGCCACGGTGCGGCGGTCCAGTTCCGACCAACTGAGATCCCCCTCGCCGATGAGGGGCAGGGGAGTGGGGTATGTCGTCGAGTCGCTCACCCTCGCAGCCTAGCGAGGGGGTCGCCCCCGCGGGGGGCATCGCTAGACTGCCGTGAGAAGTTGGACTGTCCGTGCGCTGCAGTTCACGCACCACCCCACACGTAGGGCACTCAGACGAGGGGATGCCATGGCCCAGGTCGAGCAGCGACCTGGCGGTGGCGACCGTGGATTCGGTCGCACAGTTCGCGATTATGTGGCCATCACCAAGCCACGCATCATCGAGTTGCTCCTCGTCACCGCGATTCCCACCATGATCCTCGCCGCACGCGGGTGGCCTGAGCCCTCCGTGGCAGTGGCGGTCATCGTCGGCGGGATGCTTGCTGCTGGTGGCGCAAACGCCTTCAACAGCGTCTACGACAGGGATATCGACGCTCTTATGGCGCGCACCCACGCCCGACCAGTCGCCACGGGGGCCGTCTCAGTCCGTGGCGGCCTCGTCCTGGCCAGCGTGCTGTCGCTGGCGAGCCTGATCATCCTCGCGACGTTCGCCAATGTGCTTGCGGCGGTCCTGGGAGCGATCGCGATCGCCTTCTACGCGGTGGGCTACACCATGGTGCTGAAGCGACGTACGCCCCAGAACATCGTTTGGGGTGGGGCAGCGGGCTGCATGCCGGTCCTTATTGCCTGGGCTGCGGTGACCGGCACGCTCACCTGGGCACCTGTGGTGCTTTTCCTCATCGTGTTCTGGTGGACGCCCCCTCACTATTGGCCGCTCTCATTGCGCTACCGGGACGATTACGCCGCGGCTGGCGTGCCCATGCTCCCTGTGGTCACTGACGTTTCGGGTGTGACGCGCAGCATCGTCATCTACTCGTGGATCATGGTCGCCTTCTCGCTGATCCTCATCCCCGTCGCCGGGATGGGATGGATCTACGCGATAGCTGCGGTCGTCCTCGGTGCGGTCTTCCTCGTTGAGGCGCACCTGCTGAGGCGTCGGGCACTGTCGGGCGCTGCGGATGTGCGCCCGATGCGGTTGTTCCACTGGTCGATCACCTATCTGGCCCTGCTCTTCCTGGCCGTGGCGGTCGATCCCTTCTTCGCGACCTAGTCGCGCGCACCCTCCAGGGCGCGAACGATGCCCCGGGAACGCATGCTGAGCAGCACGAAGATGGCTAGGGCCCAGACCAAGCAGGCACCGAGCATGTGGAACGCCACGAGGGCCCAGGGCAAGCCACTGAAGTACTGCGCGTAGCCGACGAGACCCTGGATGAGAGAGACGACGAGCAGCAGCGCGGTGAGGCGAAGTGCGCGGGGTGGAGCGTGGGTGACTCGCAGGGCCACGAGCAATCCCACTGTGAGGCCGAGGAAGAGAAGCACCGAATCCGCATGCAACCAGGAGACGGTGCGCGGGTCGACGCCGAAGCGCGCCTCCGTGTCGGCGTCGCCCGAGTGGGGGCCACTGCCGGTCACGATCACCCCGAGCACGACGACCACCGCCGTCACGGCGACGAGTGCTCGCGCGAGCAGGCGGATCTCGGGACGCACGAGCGCTGTGACAGGACGGTCTCCGACTTCCCCTGCCCGAACCACGAGCACGACACACCCCGCGATGATGACCATGGACACGAGGAAGTGCGCCGAGACGGCCCACGGATTGAGCCCCGTGACAACGGTGACGCCGCCGAGCAGCGCCTGCACGATGGTGCCGATGAGGGGGATAGCCGCCAAGGCCAGCACCGCGCCACGGCGCTCTGCACCCGCTCGGGATGAGCGCCTCCACCAGGCGTAGGCGCCCACAATCGCGGCGATGGCCAGCGCTGCGAGAACGAAGGTCAGGAGCCGGTTGCCGAACTCGATGTACTTATGCCAGGACTCCTCCTGGCGGGACGTGGGGATGTAGGAGCCTTCCGCGCATTCGGGCCAGGTGGGGCATCCCAGGCCCGAGCCGGTGAGGCGCACGATGCCGCCCGTGACCACGATGCCGATTTGGGCGACCAGGTTGGCGACGAAGATCCCGCGAAGCCAGCGTGGGGCTCGAGCGCCCCCACCGACATGGGCATCGGAACGCTCACCGATCTCCGTCGCCATGTCTTGAGCCTACGATGCCCAGGCCAAGTGCGCGGCTCAGCGCCAGGCGAAGGTGCGTCGGGCAACGGCCGCGCCGATCACCCCCCACACGACCACGGTTGCCACGTCGAACCAGTCCGCGGGGCCCCCTCCCGTGCACCAGCGCAGGAGGTCACCCAGGCCTGCCGACGGCAGGAACGACACAACGGAGGCCACGGGGGCGGCCAGGTCGCTCGCGGGGAAGGTGGTCCCTCCGACGGCGACGAGCACCAGGAAGGCGGCATTGGCGACCGCGAGGGTTGCCTCAGCGCGGATGGCACCGCCGAGCGCGAATCCCAGGGCCGCGAAGCACGCGGCTCCGAGCACGATCACCGGGACGAGGGCGAGTGCCGCCGCTGACGGCCGCCAGCCCAGCACGAGGCTGAGACCGACGAGGAGCAGAGTCTGCAGTCCGACGACGACCAGAGTGGCCATCAGGCGTGCTCCGAGGATCGACATGCGCGACAGCGGGGTTGTCGCCAGCATCACCAGCGCCCCGGAACGCCTGTCGAAGCCCACGCTGATGGCCAAGGAGGTGAACGCGCTGGCGATGATCGCCACGGCGAGCACTCCGCCCAGTGCCGCGGGCAGGCGTGCGGTTCCCGGAGCTCCGCTGAGTGGAACGGCAGCGACGAACGTGGCCGCGAGGAGGAGCGCGAGCGGGATGACGACGGTGAGAAGGAACTGCTCTCCATTGCGCAGCAGCAGCCGCAGTTCGAAGGCCGCCTGAGCGATCATGGCCGGGCCCCAGGTTCCTCGGTGAGCCGCCAGTACAGATCGGCCAGTCGCTCATCGCCGACGCCCAGGTTGCGAGGCTGGACGCCGTGCTGCGAGCACCACGAAGCGACGGTGGCGAGTGTCTGAGGTGAAGCGGCGCCGTCGATGCGATAGCGGCCGGGGGACACCTCCCGCACGGAACTACCCTCGGGGAGCGCCCGGACGAGTCCGTCCAGGTCCAGGTGCAGCGGACCGTCGAAGGTGACGGACTCGCCGGCGTCGCCCAAGAGTTCCGGTAGCGGTCCCTGAGCCTGGCAGCGTCCACCCGAGATGATGGCGATGTCGTCAGCGAGGGTTTCGGCCTCCTCAAGAAGGTGAGTGCACAGGAGGACGGCTGCCCCGCGGGCGCGCAGGGCGGACACCGACTCCCACACGAGGGCGCGGCCCCGTGGATCAAGTCCCGCGGTCGGCTCGTCCAAGATCACGAAGTCGGGCGCTCCTACCAGCGCGCAGGCGAGACTGACGCGCCGGCGTTCGCCTCCGGACAGACGACGGATGGTGGTGCGTCCGAGATCGGACAGGCCCCACGTGCGGATGAGTGGCCCCGCGGACTCGGGTGAGCCCCGCAATCGCGCCACGTGGCGGACCAGTTCTGCAGCGTGCGCTCCTGATGGCAGCCCGTCATCCTGGACCATGACGTTCACCCTGCGGCGGGCCTCGAGGCGGCCCGGTGCGCCTCCGAGCACGACCGCATCCCCCTCGCCGGGCGGGATAAGGCCGGTCAACACGGCGACGGTGGTGGACTTGCCGGCCCCGTTGGGGCCGATCAGGGCCGTGACCCGGCCCGGCCTCACGGTGAGATCGAGGCCGGCCAGGCCACGCGCGGAGCCCGAGCGGTCTCCATAGGACACGGTGACCTGATCCAGGCGCGCGGCGTCCACCTGGGCAGTCTCCCGCAGGCGCCGCGCCCCCAGCGGCAAGGGGTCGGCTTGCGCTTCCGGGGATTTCCGACACAATAAGGGTGTGAAATTCCCCAGCCCCGCCGCCGAGCGCGTCGCCCGGGCCCTCCTCGACGGTGGGCCGGCGACCGCGGCGGAGTTGGCCATGCGCCTGGGGCACAGCCCCACCGTGGTCCGGCGTCACCTGGATGCGCTGATCGCCGAAGGCGTGGTGCAGGCCGACGACCAGCGACCCTTCGGGCCTGCTCCGACCCCACGGCGTGGTCGGCCGGCCCGCGTGTTCTCTCTCACGGATGCGGGCAGTCACGCGTTCGACGTCGACTATGACGACCTTGCCGTCTCTGCGCTCGACTACATCGCGCGGACGTACGGCGAGGAGGCGGTGATGGCATTCGCGCGCGAGCGGGCCCATGACCTTGTGGCACGTCATCGTGACGGCGTGTCGCAGGCCCG
>JBEAQC010000122.1:0-3854 GCA_041164085.1 Actinomycetota bacterium | reverse complement strand
GCAACCTGGAGTGCGGCACCCGCTGTGGCTGCGCGCGGTCGACGGGCTCGGGGATGCGATCGCGGACCCGTCTGCCCATCGGGGCGCGCCGGGAGTCGGCGCGACATGAGCGGGCCCCACGCGCGGGCATCGTCGCGGGCATCGGCGGCGAGCAGCAGTAGCCAGCCGATGATCGCCAGCGGCAGCAGCCACCACGGCACGCCCCCGCGCACGACGGCCGCGGGCAGTGCGTAGACCAGCAGCAGGGGTACGCCGGCGAGCGCGGGTAGGCGCAGGGTGACCCCGATGGTGTCGACGGTGAGCGCGACCAGGCCGATGCCGCCGACGGCGAGGAACACGAGGTTGTCGGTGGTGGGCACCGGCGCGAGTGCGGCCTCGGCTTCGGCGAGGGCGACGCGGGCAAGTTCTTGAAGTTCACCGAGTGCCACCGGGCCGGGGAAGATCCCGAGCGCGGCTGCAGGCTGGACGAACATCACGGTGAGGAGCGTGAGAAGGGCAAGCAGTTGCAGGATCGGTTGCAGGGGCGCGGGAAGGGCCACCGCACGAGACGCAGCGCCGACGACCGCCATCGTGAGGACGGAGATCACGGTCGGAATGATCCAGCGCCCGGAGTCGAAGAGCGGCAGCACGCTGAGCGACGCCGTGAGGGTGGCGAGAGCCGCCGCGACGGTGGCGGCGGGGCGAATGCGCTCGAGGGTCATCGCAGCGCCGTCACGGTGGCTTCATCCATGGCCGCCTGCCACGCGGCCGCGAGGCTGTCGGGCGCGGACGTGATCGTGGCGGCGTGCCAGCCCTGGGCGCGCAGGCGATCGAGTGCCTCGCGCGCGTCCATGCCCGGCTGGCCCCACGCGTTGACGTCGACGACGAAGGCGAGTGATCGGTGGTGCACCGGTGGCACGACGTCGAGCGCCGCTGCCGGCAGGATCACGATGGAGAGGTCCGATCCGGTGCGCATCGATGCGCGCGCGGCTGCCGGGCGTGCGGTGGCGAGGGCTTCGAGCACGCTCGCCTGGCCTGACGCGCCCTCGGCCTGCGGCACGAGGCAGCGACCGTCGAGACCGTCCAGGCGCACGGACCAGCCGTGCGACATCAGGTGGGCGCAGACGCTCGCCGCCATGCTGAGGCCGACCTCGAGCGGCGATGACGGGCCGCCGATGTCATCGGGGGAGATGTCGACGGTCACGGTGGCATGTCTTGTCCACGGCTGCTCCTCCCGACGTACGAGCAGCTCGTCGCCGTGCGCGGAAGCGCGCCAGTGGATGCGGCGCAGGTCATCGCCGGGGCGGTACTCCCGCGGGATGATGTCGTCATCGCCACCCGCGCTCAGCGCCGAGGAGGCTCTGTCGCCGCGGCCGCGCCGGTCTGCATCGACCGTCCCGTCGAGATCGGCCACGCGCGGCACGACGAGCACGCTCTGCGTCGCGGCGAAGGACCGGGTGAGGCGGACCAGGCCGAAGGGATCGATCGCCGTCACCGACAGGGGGCCGACATCGAATCGACCACGCTGCGTTGCTTCGAGCGGGTACGTCGTCTGCCGGGAGCCCTGCGGCTCGACATGCTCTAGGACGCGGTCGACGCTGACGCCGAGCCGGGGGTCGACGGCCTCCTCGAGCAGGAGCGTGCCGGTGCGTCCGCGGGCGAGGTTGGTGACCTGCAAGGTCGCCTCCGCGGTGCTGCCCACGGGCACGTACGTCGGCGTCACGGTGCGCTCGGCGCCGAGACGGAAGTGCGTGCGCTGGGCGAGCCATGCGGAGATCAGTGGAAGCGCGAGCAGAAGCACGGCGATGCGCAGCACGTCGCGTTGACCGGAGAGCGCGGCGCCGACGCCGAGGCCGAGGCCAACGGCGATGAGCGCCTTGCCTCGGAAGGTCAGTGCCGCGAGTGCCCGCTTCACGTGCCCGGCCTCACGCGCCGGCAGGCAGTGGCACCCGCGCGATGAGTTCGGCGACGATGTCCTGGGCGCTCGTGCGGGACAGGTGGGCGTCGGTCGTGAGGACGAGACGGTGCGCGAGCACCGGCCCGGCCAGCCGCTGCACGTCGTCGGGGAGCACGTGGCTGCGCCCGGAGAGGGCCGCGGAGGCCCGTGATGCCCGGAGCAGGTGCAGGGCCGCGCGTGGCGAGGCACCCAGTCTCACCTGGGGGTGCTGGCGCGTGGCGGCGACGAGGTCGACGACGTAGGCATCGATCGCGGGGGCGACGTACACCTGGCGTACCGCGTCGATCATGTCGCGGACCTCGCTGGCATCGGTCACGGGCGCCATCGACTCCAGAGGCTCATCGGCGCTGTGGGATTGCAGCATCGCGATCTCGGCTGCGCGATCGGGATAGCCCATGTGCACGCGCGCCATGAAGCGGTCACGCTGCGCTTCGGGGAGGGGATAGGTGCCCTCCATCTCCGCGGGGTTCTGTGTCGCGATGACCATGAAGGGCCGACCGAGGAGGTACGTCGTGCCGTCGACGGTGACCTGGCCCTCCTCCATGCACTCCAGCAGCGCGGACTGCGTCTTGGGTGAGGCGCGATTGATCTCATCGCCGAGGACGACGTTGGCGAAGACAGCGCCGGGCTTGAATTCGAAGTCGCGGGTCTCGCGGTTGAAGACGCTCACGCCCACCACGTCGCCGGGCAGCAGGTCGGGGGTGAACTGGATGCGGCGTACCGAGCAGCCGAGGGCCCGGGCCAAGGACTTCGCGAGCATCGTCTTGCCGACGCCCGGCACGTCCTCAATGAGGAGATGGCCACCGGCGAGGAGCACCGTCACGGCCAGCCGGACGGTCTCGGGCTTGCCCGAGATGACCGATTGGACCGCGGAGCCCACCCTCGCGGCGGCCTCGACGGACGTGGTGGATGCCTCGGAGGTCATGGTCGATTGTCACCCCTGGGGCCCGATGAGGCCAGCGGGCGGCCCCCGGCAGGATGGGTCCATGGCCACCGTGCATCCCGCCCAGCTGGGGCGATTCTTCGAGGACTACTCCGTCGGCGACACCTATCAGCATCCCTTCGGGCGCACCATCTCCGAGGCGGACTCGACGTGGTTCACGCTGCTGACCTGCAATACCAACCAGAACCACTTCAATGCCCACCTCGCGGAGTCCAACCCGATCACCGGCGGGCGGATCATCGTCAACTCCGGGCTGACGGTCGCCCTGGTGCTCGGACTGTCGGTGATCGACATGAGCCAGAACGCCGTGGCCAACCTCGGCTGGACCGACATCAAGCTCACGTATCCGGTCTACATCGGCGACACGATCTATGCCGAGAGCATCTGCATCGACAAGCGCGAGAGCTCCTCGCGACCGGAGATGGGCATCATCACGATGAAGACGCGCGGCCTCAACCAGGACGGCGACGAGGTCGTGTCGTGGTTGCGCACCGTCATGATCCCCAAGCGCACGTCGGGCATCGGCCAGGACTACTTCCCGCAGGCCAAGTCGGGCCCGCTGGCGATGCCGGAGGCGTGATGGCGATCGCGCGCTTCCAACTCGTCGCACTCGACTGCCCGGACTCGCGCGCACTCGCGGCGTTCTACTCAGCGATCACCGGCTGGCCCGAGTCTCACCCGCACGACGACTATCCGGAGTGGATCCAGTTGGTGGGCGAGGGCGGCGCGACCCTGGGCTTCCAGCAGGTTGCCGACTACTCCCCGCCCGTGTGGCCCGGCCAGGAGCATCCTCAGCAACTGCACTTGGACTTCACCGTGCCGGACCTGGATGCGGGCGAGGCGGCTGTCCTCGCGATCGGTGCCGTGAAGCATGAGCTGCAGCCGTCGCCCAGCGACTTCCGCGTCTTCCTCGACCCCGCCGGGCATCCCTTCTGCCTCGTGCACGCGCGCTTCGACGTCTGACGCCGCTAAGCG
>JBEAQC010000121.1:0-8830 GCA_041164085.1 Actinomycetota bacterium | reverse complement strand
GTGCGGTAGACGTCCTTGGCTGTCTCCTCGGCGCTGGACACGAGCGTCACTCCGTCACCCATGACGTAGGAGATGACGCCGGTTAGCAGGGGGTAGTGGGTGCAGCCGAGGACGACGGTGTCGACGTCGGCGTCCTGCAGTGGCGCCAGATAGTCATGCGCCGCAGCGAGTAGGTCATCGCCGCCCGTTACTCCCGACTCCACGAACTCCACGAACCTCGGGCAGGCCTGGCTGGTGATCTGCAGGTGCGGTGCGGCAGCGAAGGCATCGTCGTAGGCGCGCGAGGTGATAGTCGCCCGGGTGCCGATCACGCCGATCCGCCCACTCCTCGAGGCGCTCACCGCACGGCGTACGGCGGGATGAACCACCTCGATGACGGGGATGTCATAGCGCTCACGGGCATCACGCAGGACCGCAGCGCTCGCGGAATTGCATGCGATGACGAGCATCTTGACATCGGACGCGACAAGGTGATCCATGACGTCGAGCGCATAGGCGCGGACCTGGGCGAGTGGCAGGGGACCGTAGGGTCCGCGAGCGGTGTCGCCGATGTAGAGGATCGGCTCGCGCGGCAGCTGGTCGAGTACGGCGCGCGCGACGGTGAGGCCCCCCACGCCGGAATCGAAGATCCCGATGGGCCGGTCGGCCCCGCCGAGCGGACCATCGGGCAAGGGTCGGTCGGCCCCGCCGAGCGGGCCATCGGGCAAGGGTCGGTCGGCGCTCACGCCCACACCGTGCCCTCGAGGCGGTCCTCGGCATCCTCCAGCGTTCCCTCGTAGGCGCCGGTGGAGAGGTACTTCCACCCGCCGTCGCACACGATGAAGGCGATGTCCGCCGGCTCTCCCGCCTTGACGGCCTTGTTGGCCAGTCCGAGAGCGGCATGCAGGATCGCCCCGGTCGAGATGCCCGCAAAGATCCCCTCCTGATCGAGCAACTCGCGCGTGCGCTTCAGCGCATCGCGCGGGCCGACGGAGAAGCGGGTCGTAAGCACGCTCGGGTCGTAGAGCTCAGGCACGAAGCCCTCATCGAGGTTGCGCAGGCCGTAGACGAGTTCGCCGTAGCGAGGCTCGGCCGCGACGATCTGCACGTCGGGCTTCTGCTCGCGCAGATAGCGGCCGGCACCCATGAGGGTGCCGGTGGTGCCCAGCCCTGCGACGAAGTGAGTGATCGTCGGCAGGTCCCGCAGGATTTCAGGCCCCGTCGTGGCGTAGTGCGCCTCGGCATTGGCCGGATTGCCGTACTGGTAGAGCATCACCCAGTCGGGGTGCTCCGCAGCCATCCGGCGAGCCACGCGCACTGCCTCATTGGAGCCACCCGCACCCGGGGAGTACACGATCTCGGCACCCCACATCCGCAGGATCTGGGTGCGCTCTGAGGAGGTGTTCTCCGGCATGACGCAGACGAGCTTGTAGCCCTTCAGTCGCGCTGCCATCGCGAGAGAGATGCCGGTGTTGCCGCTCGTCGGCTCCAAGATGGTGCAGCCGGGCGTAAGCACGCCGTCCTTCTCGGCCTGCTCGATCATGCGCAGGGCAGCGCGGTCCTTCACCGACCCTGTGGGATTGCGATCTTCGAGCTTGGCCCACAGCCGCACGTCCTCGCTCGGCGACAGTCGAGGCAGGCCGACAAGCGGCGTATTGCCGACGGATTCGAGAAGCGAGTCGTAGCGCATGGCGCGCGGCGTCAGCCGCCGGCGACGGCGGGAAGGATCGTGACGGAGTCGCCGTCAGCGACCGCCGTGTCGAGTCCGCCGAGGAAGCGGACATCCTCGTCGTTGAGGTAGACGTTGACGAAGCGGCGGAGCCCCTGCTCGTCAACGAGTCGCTCACCGATGCCGGGGAAGCGCGAATCAAGGTCGGTGATGAGCGCACGCAGGTCGGCACCGTCACCGGTGACGATCTTGTCGCCGCCGGTGTAGGGGCGCAGGATCGTGGGAATACGGACCTCAATGGACATGGGGCAAGCCTAGGCGACGATCTCGATCGGCTCTTCCGTGACCACCCCGTCGACGATGCGGAAGGACCGGACCTCGACGGGCCCTTCCTCCGCGCCGCATTCCCTCGTGGAGACCAGGACGTAGTGCGCTCCCGGCTCCGAGGCGTAGGAGATGTCGGTCCGTGAAGGGTAGGCCTCGGTCGCCGTGTGGGAGTGGTAGATCACGACCGGCTCCTCGTCCCTGTCATCCATCTCCCGATAGAGGCGCAGGAGGTCGGCCGAGTCGAACTCATAGAAGGTGGGTGAGCGGGCCGCGTTGACCATGGGGATGAAGCGCTCGGGGCGACTGGCGCCCTCGGGGCCGGCGATGACGCCGCAGGCCTCGTCGGGGTGATCGGCCCGGGCGTGAGCCACCATCGCGTCGACGAGGTCCGCCCTGATCGTCAGCACGCGCACAGCCTAGGACCTCGACTTTGGCACCCTTCTGGGTTCGTAATTCGCGCCACAGGTTGTTCAACTTGCGGACTCCCTGAGGTGGGAGGACAGTGCGGTGTCGTACGGCGCCGAGGGGCGTCGGCGGCGCCGGGAGGCGCCCTAACCATTGGGGGTGCTGCGTGGAGGTCGTCGAGACTCTCACTAATGCTCAGTTCCAAACGGTCTACAACATCCTGTCGCTCGCGCTGGCCTCCATGGCCGCCACGACAGTGTTCTTGCTCGCAGCCACGCCGCGCGTGCTGCCGCGCTACCGACTCGCACTCATCGTCTCCGCGATGGTCTGCTTCATCGCGGCGTACCACTACATGCGCATCTTCGACTCGTTCTCGGATGCCTACATCGCTGTCGGCGCTGGCACTCCTGGCGTCCAGGAGGTCTTCGAACTCGTCAAGGGTGACGGCTTCAACGAGGGCTACCGCTACGTCGACTGGCTGCTCACCGTGCCGCTGCTGCTCTTCGAAACCGTCGCGGTGCTCGCGCTCCCGGCTGCGGTCCGTCGTTCGCTGCTCTGGAAGCTCATCCCTGCTTCGGCCCTGATGATCATCCTCGGCTACCCCGGCGAGGTCACCGCGGAGCTCGCCCCCAAGGCGATCTGGGGCGCACTCTCCACGATTCCCTTCATCTACATCCTCTACGTCCTCTTCGTCGAGCTCAGTCGTGCGGCGAAGAACCAGCCGAACCAGGTGGGCAAGGAGCTGGCCGGTCTGCGCTGGCTGCTCCTCGCGACGTGGGGCGTCTACCCCATCTCGTACGCGTTCCCGATGCTCGGACTGGACGGCGCGGATTCCTTCGTCTACCGCCAGGTGGGCTACTCCATCGCCGACGTTCTGGCCAAGTGCCTCTACGGTCTGCTGATCTTCAAGATCGCGCGCATCAAGTCGATGGACGACAGCCCGGAGTTCGCGGAAGCCGAGATGAAGGAAGCTCCTTCCAGCAAGTAGGAAACTCCCTCGAGCAACACGTGCTCACGGAAGCGGCGGGGCCTTCGGGTCCCGCCGCTTCTGCATGTCAGGGCATGACCGCGCCGACGAGCGTCTCCTGCAGGTAGGTCAGCCAGTCGTAAACGTGAAACGTTGCCGCACGGGGGTCGTCATCGGGCAAGGACGCGAACTCCTCCATGGCTTCCTCGCTGACGCCGAGCCTGGTCCCAAGGGCGAGACGGACGTCGTTGAGCGCGCCGAGCCAGGCTCCAGCCTCGTCGCGCGTCAGCGTGACCTTGTCGCCTGATCGCCTGAGGGTGTCGAGTGCCGTCCGGGCGTGGGCGACCTTGGCGTCGCGCAGGGATCGCTCCGTGAAGCGACGGAATTCCGAGGCGGCCTCGACGTCGTCGAGGTAGGCATCGGGGAAGAGGCGGGCAAGAGCCGGGTCCTCGGGGCGCTCCGCGTCAGGGTCGAGACCGACGAGTTGCACGAGCGGGTCCTCGTCCTCAGCGACGTCCGGCGCCACGAACTCCACGAGCTGCTCCAGGAGCGTGGTGAGCAGGCCCTTCTCCACAACATCGACACGCAGGACGATGCGACCGGTGGCCGTGCGCCGGAAGCCGTGCACGCTCACGAGTCGTCCTTCGCCAGGGTGGCCCACAGTCCATAGGAGTGCATGGCGCTGACGTCGCGCTCCATCTCCTCGCGCGAGCCGGATGAGACGACCGACCGACCGTCCTGATGCACCTGCATCATCAGCTTTTCGGCCTTATCGCGCGGGTACTTGAAGTAGGTCATGAAAACGTACGTGACGTAGGACATGAGGTTGACCGGGTCATTCCACACGATCGTGATCCACGGGACATCGGTGGCGACATCCTCATCCACCTCGGGGCGCTCGAGCTCCGTGGGTGCGGTGGTCACCCGACCAGGGTACGGCGAGTCGGGCCTCCGACAGAATCTGGCAGCGGGCACCACTCCTCGGACTGCGCGGCGGGTACCGTAACCGAACCACTCATCGCGAGCCCTCCGCGGGGCGATGCGACATTCACGACGGCGAGCCACGCAATGATGACTGCAATCGGCGAGACATGACCGGCGCGCGCCAGCACGCTGCCTCCTCCCCATCTGTCGATGTCGTCATCGTCGGCGCTGGGCTCGCCGGGTTGATCGCAGCACACGCCCTGAGGTCCGCGGGTCGATCCGTGACGTGCCTGGAGGCGAGGGGCCGGGTTGGCGGTCGCACGGCCAGCGTGCCCACGGGCGCGGGCGCGATAGATCTGGGCGCATCCTGGATTTGGCCGGGTGAAGCAGTCGCCGGATCTTTGACCGAGCAGCTCGGGGTGCCACTGCACCCGCAGTGGACCGCGGGCAATGCACTACTCGATCGTGGGGAGCAGCCCGAGAAGCTGGACGGGAATCCCATCGATGTGCCCGCGTATCGCTTCAGCCATGGTGCGCAGGACCTCGCGCACCGCATCGCAGCCTGCCTACCGCCCGACACCATTCACCTCGGCGAGCCCGTCACGTCGATCGCCGTTCACGGGACAGGCGTTCACGTACACACACCGACGACCACGTATGAAGGCAATCGTGTGCTGATTGCCGTACCCCCTGCGTTGGCCGTCGGGTCCATTGAATTCACCCCCGCGCTTCCCGACGACGTGCGCAGCATTGCCGAGGAGACAGCGGTCTGGATGGGGCAGGTGGTCAAAGCGATCGCGGTCTACGACGACGCCTTCTGGCGAACTGCAGGCTGGTCGGGATCCGCCATCAGCTATCGCGGGCCGTTCACGGAGTTCCACGATCACAGCGGCCGCGATCACCACCCCGCTGCCATCTTTGCCTTTGCTGCGTCAGAGCAATTTGTCGGCGCATCCACAGCGGCGATCGCGGACGCATTCATCCACCAACTCGAGCATCTCTTCGGCGTCCAAGCAGCCTCGCCCCTGCATGTCTATGTGCACGACTGGCGTCGCGAGGCGTACACGAATCCGGCCACGCCGTCGGCCCGAGGGACGACGAGGAATGTTGGTCACCCGATCTTTCAGGGGGCGATGCTGGACGGGCGGCTCTCCTGGGCGTCCACCGAGACCGCCACGGCCTACGCCGGGCACATCGAGGGTGCACTCAGAGCCGGTCTCGACGCTGCTCAGCGCCTCAGCGAGCGGTGATCGCGATGCGAGCCGATGCCCCCTGGGCAAGTCCCCCTGAATCCGGCACGACCAGGCGGTAGGCGAACTCCCCCGCCACGGTCGGCTTGATCGTCGCGCTGACCGCGCCCTGTGCGCCCGTGGTTGTCGACGAAACGTCGCGCCACGCACCCTTGCCGCTACGCCGCTGCACGGTAACGACCAGTCCCGCTGACCCAGGCGACACATCGCCGGTGATCGTCACCGGCGTGCCCACATCGACCGTGGTGTCGCTCGCCTCTGCCTTGACGGCATAGCGCACGGTCGTCTGCGCCTGACTCATGCCCGCACCCCGCGACCAGGAGCCCTCAACCTCGACGGTCCATGTGCCGCTGGTCTCAGCAGGGACGCGGAAGGTGCCCTTGCCATCGGCATCCAGCGTGGTGGTCTCGACCTTGCTGCGAGCAGGCGAGCCGCTGCGCGGCGTGAAGAACAGCGTCGCTTCAGCTCCCTTGGCGGCACCGGCTCGCGACTCCGTCGCCACCCTCACGGTGATCGTGCGTCCGTGCGTGGTCGCCTTGGGCGCCTTGAGTTTGACCGTGGTCCCCGCAGGCGCGATCTCTCGTCCGTAGTCCGCGAGGCGTGAATAGAAGTCGCTCGGCACGGTGCCGAAGTCCCAGACAGCGATGCCGCCAATGCGGAGATCGGGCACGATGCTCGCGCGCGCCAGCGCAGACCTGGTGTCAGCGAACCACACGCGTCGCTGGATATCGCACTGGCGATTCTTCTTCTCGACCTTGCCCGCGGTGGGGACCCAGTAGTCGAAGGTCCACTCCCCCGCCTTGGCATCCCACGTGGGATCGACCTTTTGACGCGCGGCGATCTCACGCGCGGACATGGGCGTGACGGTGGTGCGGGCGGGAGCAGCCTTGGGCTTCCACCCGGCCGGGCATTCGTCGTCGACCGTCCAGCCCGATCCCGAGGCGACCGGCCAGTTGCGGCCGTACTGCGGTGCGCCGATCCACACGCGGTCTGCGTACTCCTGGCCCACCTGCTTCACGGCGCTGTCGGCGACCAGGGTTGCCCAGCTGTTGGGGCCGATCGGTCCGGGGACGCTCCAGCTGTAGTCGTAGGCCATGATGTTGAGCCGGTCGACGTACGGCGTGATCTCATCCCACGCGTAAACCCAATAGCCGGTGCCCGGATTGGGTTCGCCGGAGCCGCTGAAGGGTGGCACTCCACCGGGGACGGTCGCCCACAGCGTGAGCCCGGCGGCGCGCAGGTTCTTAGACAGTTCCTTGATCATCGCAACCCACCGCGGCTTGGTCGCGGTCCAGGAGTCGCGCCCGTCGTGAAAGGCGAAAACCTCCCAGTCCAGGTCGATGCCGTCGACTCCCGCCTTGACGGCGTAGTCGGTGATCAACTTGGCGTAGGCCCGGCGGTTCTTTCCGGATGCCAGATATTCGCTCAACTTGCCCTTGCTGGTGGATCCGAGGTCGGTGATGGACGCATTGATCTTGATTCCCGCGTCCTGCAGGGCCTTGCGCTGGCGATCGAACTTGGCTGTCGTCCACGGCGTCTTGGTGTCGGTGAGGCAGTCGCCCCAGTTGCCGTCCTTGTCGTAGTCGCCGTTGTCATAGACGCACAGGGGATTGTCCTCGCCCTGGAAGGACCACCAGAACATCGCGACCTCACCGACGACACCATCAGCCGACGAGGTCATCTGCGTGACGGAGGCGTCGGAGGCCCACCAGCCGAACCAGCCCGAGACGATAGGGCGGGGAGCATCAGCAGCGACGGCCGGCGGTGCCGCGACGAGGAGTCCCGCCGCTACGGCGGCGCTGCCTACGGCAGCCGTCCATGCCCTGAGACGCACGGCCATCCTCCAGTCGATCGACAGTGCACAAGTCCATCCAGGCTACGTCGGCTGTCGCGCTGAATCCCTCAGCCGAGCAGTCCCTGCGGCGATTCCCAGGGCGATCTGCGTCACATCCGCGCTAACTGAGGGCTCGAGCGATCTCCTGGGCCGCCCGGGCTACCCGTGGCCCGACGTCTTCGGGTGGGGTGGCCACGGCGACACCGACAGCGGCCTCGATGCCCGGAATGCCGAGCACCGGCGTGGCGATGCCGCTGCTGCCGGGGGTCTCGCCCGTGGACACGACCCACGGGGGCTCGAGGGGACGCCCGGCCGCCGTGCGGGCGGCGAGCACGGCGCGTCCGGCGGCGCCCATCTCGAGCGGCATGCGGGATCCGAGCCGGTAGGCGACGTGCACGTCAGATCGAGGGGGTTCGGCGACAGCGACGGCGAGCAGGTCAGGACCGTCCACCACCCCGAGGTAGGCCGTCGCGCCGACGGCGTCGGCGAGCCGCCGGAGGACCGGCATGGCCGCATCGCGCAGCAATGGCTGCACCTGGCGAGCGAGGGTGAGGACGGCGAGCCCGAGGCGGCAGCGGCCGTCGGCACCGCGCCGGACGAGCCCGTGCTGCTCGAGGGTGACGATCAGTCGATAGACGACGGTGCGGCTCACCCCGAGGGCCGCCGCGACTTCCGTCACGGTGAGGCCCTCGGGGGAGTCGGCAAGCACCGAGAGGACTCGAAGCCCCCGATCAAGGGTCTGCGAGGTCTCCTTGGGCATGGGGGCTAGGCCGCCCCTGCCTTCTTGGCGAGCGACTTGACCTGGAACGACGAGATGATCTCGAAGATGCCCAGGACGAGCAGCCAGATGCCGGCGATCCACACGAAGATCTCGACGGCCCACGGGTTGATGAGCAGGACGATGCCGGCGAGCATGTAGACGATGCCGGAGAAGATCGCCCAGCCCTTGCCCTGCGATACCGACGAGGAGCTGACGAGCTGAAGGATGCCGGAGAAGAGGAACCACACGCCGACGAAGATGCCGAAGATCTCGACCTTCTCCTCAGGACCGAAGCGGAACATCAGCAGGCCCAGCAGTAGGCCGATGATGCCCGAGATGATCAGCAGGGCGCGGTAGGAGCCCGGTAGGCCGTGCCCGAAGGCGCGGACGAGGGACACGATGCCCGAGACGACGAGGTAGATCGCGAGCACGACGGCAATCACCCAGGTTGAACCACCAGGCCTGAGGATGATGATGATGCCGACGATGAGGCTGACGATGCCGAGGAGCAGCAACGCCCACCAGTTGCGACCGAGTGCAGCGGCGACGGCGCGCTCATCGTCGTAGGACAGGCCGGTCATGGGGTCGACCGATGCCATGGGGTACCTCCGGTTGTTCAAGTGTGGGCCTGCGGGCCCGGGACGCCATAAGGGTAGAGGCGATCGGGCTCTTATCCCAGGAAGCGCGCCAGGTACTCGCGAGTACGTTGCTCAAT
>JBEAQC010000120.1:0-13828 GCA_041164085.1 Actinomycetota bacterium | reverse complement strand
CGATGCGTCGCCGCGACGACGTCGTGCGACACGCGGGCCAGCGCCGTCGTGAGGCTGAGGACCTGCGCGAAGCGATCGAGGCGATCGACAAGGTCCAACCCGGGCGTGATGAGGAGTCCTCGCTCAGATCCGAGGCCGCGCGGCTCGCTCACATGGATGAAATCGTGCGCGCTGTCGGGTCAGCTCACGAGTCACTCGCAGCTGACGACGCGTCAGCGAGTAGCGCCGTCGGTGCCTCGACGGCTTCATTGGCGCGAGGTGCCGAGCGCGATCCGGACCTGGCCGACATGGCCGCGCGCAGTGAGCGGCTCGGTGCAGAGATCGTGGAGCTCGCGGCTGACATGACGCGCTACCTCGACGCACTCGACGCCGACCCCGGCCGCGTCGACCAGGTCGAGGAACGTCGCGCGGTGCTTGGTGACCTTCGCCGTCGACTGGAGCGCTCGGGCCTGTGGCCTGATCTGGCCTCCGATCCCGCGGCCTGGCGCGAGGCCGCCGCGGCACGGCTCGACGAGCTCGGTGACGACGACGCCCTCGTCGCGGCCCTGGATGCGCGCGTGGAGGAACTGCTTGTGCAGGCGGCCGGATTGGCGGGGGAGTTGTCGACCGCCCGGCTCGAGGCGGCTGCCCGGCTGGCTGCATCCGTGAGCGAGGAGTTGGCCGCACTGGCTATGGGATCGACCGGGCTGGAGGTCGCTGTCCGGCGGCGTGCTGCCGGCACTGCGGAGGTGGACCTCTCCATCGACGGTGCGACGTACTCTGCAGATCGCCACGGCATCGACGACATCGAGTTTCTGCTGGTCACGCGTGAGGCACCGGAGGGGCGACCGCTCGCGCGCAGTGCATCCGGCGGAGAACGTTCGCGGGTGATGCTCGCCCTCGAGGTCGTCTTCGCGGGCCTCGACCCCGTGCCGACCTTCGTCTTCGATGAGGTCGACGCCGGTGTCGGCGGCAAGGCGGCTATCGAGGTCGGGCATCGACTCGCGCTGCTGGCACGGACTGCTCAGGTCATCGTGGTGACCCACCTGGCCCAGGTGGCCGCCTTCGCTGACCACCACGTCGTCGTGCGTCCCGGGACCGTGACCGCCGCGAGCATCTCCTACGTCGCGGGTCCCGAGCGGGTGGCCGAGCTCGCGCGGATGCTCGGCGGCCAGGAGGACTCGGCGACAGCGGCGGCCCACGCCGAAGAGCTGCTGGACCTGGCAGCCGAGAGGTTGTCCGCGGGTCGCTCCGCGCGGCGGAGGCCCCGGCGCTGATAGCCTGACCTCCCGTGGAGCAGCGAGGGACAACACGTCACGTCTTCGTCACCGGCGGCGTCGCCTCCTCTCTCGGCAAGGGCCTGACGGCGTCGAGCCTCGGCAACCTCCTCAAGGCGCGCGGTCTGCGCGTGACGATGCAAAAGCTTGATCCCTACCTCAATGTCGATCCGGGCACGATGAATCCCTTCCAGCATGGAGAGGTGTTCGTCACCGACGATGGCGCAGAGACCGATCTCGATATCGGCCACTACGAGCGGTTCCTCGACACGGACCTGCATGGATCGGCCAACGTCACCACGGGGCAGGTCTACTCCACCGTGATCGCCAAGGAGCGGCGCGGCGAATACCTCGGTGACACCGTGCAGGTCATCCCGCACATCACCAACGAGATCAAGGCGCGCATCCGTCGGATGGCGGACCCGGACATCGACGTCGTCATCACCGAAGTCGGCGGCACCGTGGGCGATATCGAGTCGCTGCCCTTCCTCGAGGCCGTGCGACAAATCCGCCACGAGGTGGGCCGGGACAACGTCTTCTTCCTTCACGTGTCCCTGCTGCCCTACATCGGGCCGTCAGGGGAGCTCAAGACCAAGCCGACGCAGCACTCGGTCGCGCAACTGCGCAACATCGGCATCCAGCCCGACGCCATCGTGCTGCGCGCGGATCGCCCAGTGCCGGCCGGCATCAAGCGCAAGATCTCGCTCATGTGCGACGTCGACGAGGAAGCAGTGGTTGCGGCAGTCGACGCGCCGAGCATCTACGACATCCCGAAAGTCCTTCACAGCGAAGGTCTGGACGCCTACGTTGTCAGACGGTTGGGGCTGCCGTTCCGCGATGTGGACTGGACGCGGTGGGGTGATCTGCTGCGGCGCGTGCACCATCCCGCGAACGAGGTCGAGATCGCCCTTGTCGGCAAGTACGTCGACCTGCCCGACGCCTACCTATCCGTGACCGAAGCTCTGCGCGCCGGGGGATTCGACCAGGACTGCCGCGTGCGCATTCGCTGGGTGACCAGCGATGACTGCGCGACACCCGAGTCGGCCGCCGCTCACCTGGCAGGGGTGGATGCGATCTGCGTCCCCGGTGGCTTCGGGGTGCGCGGGATCGAGGGCAAGTTGGGCGCGCTCCGCCACGCCCGTGAGCACCAGATCCCCACGCTCGGCCTGTGCCTCGGGCTCCAGTGCATGGTCATCGAATATGCACGCAATGTCGCCGGACTCGAGGGCGCCAACTCGCTCGAGTTCGACGAGACGACCGCCCATCCGGTCGTCGCCACCATGGCGGATCAGCGGGAGGTCATCTCCGGCGAGCGTGACATGGGCGGCACCATGCGACTGGGCCTCTACCCCGCGAAGCTCCTGGACGGTTCGGTCGTCCAGGGTGCCTACAACCTGCCCTACGTCGACGAGCGGCACCGACACCGTTTCGAGGTCAACAACTCCTACCGGCCGCAACTCGAAGAGGCCGGACTCGTCATCTCCGGGACCAGTCCCGATGGCCGACTGGTGGAGTTCGTCGAGTTGCCGGCTGACGTACACCCGTACTACGTCGCCACGCAGGCCCACCCGGAGTTCCGCTCGCGTCCCACGCGCGCGCATCCGCTCTTCGCCGGTCTCGTGCGGGCCGCACTGGTGCGGCGGGCGGCGGGGGTCGCCACCGAGCCGGTCGCACAGCCGTAGTCGTGACCGACGGCGAGTGGGCCGGACCGCTCCGCGACGAGGCCTTCCCCTCGCAGACGCTGACGCGTACCGAGCACGTCCAGGGTCGAGTGTGGTCCGTCGTCAGCGACGAGGTGCGCCTGCCCGGTGGTGCGGTGGCCGTGCGCGACGTTGTCGTGCATCCCGGGGCTGTCGGGGTTGCCGCGATCGACGAGTCCGACCGAATCCTGCTCATCCGGCAGTACCGACACCCGGTAGGCGGCTTCCTCCTCGAGCTGCCCGCGGGGCTGCGCGACGTGGTCGATGAGCCGCCGTTGATCACCGCGCAACGTGAACTTGCGGAGGAAGCCGGCATCGAGGCACGCGAATGGCACGTCCTCGTGGACTTCTTCAACTCCCCGGGTGGCTCGACAGAAGCTTTCCGCTGCTACCTGGCCCGCGGTCTGTCCGTGCTCCCGGGTGGGCGTCCACACACCGGCGAGGCGGAAGAGGCCGACCTGCCCCAGGCATGGGTTGACCTCGACGTGGCCGTCGAGGCTGTCCTGGCCGGAGACCTGCACAACCCGACGACGGTCACGGGCGTGCTCGCCGCCGCCGCCGCGCGGGACCGCGGGTGGCGCACCCTGAGACCCGCGGGGGGCCCGATGTGGTCACTGCCCGCCGCGGACGC
This sequence comes from Actinomycetota bacterium, assembly GCA_041164085.1. GTDB lineage: Bacteria > Actinomycetota > Actinomycetes > S36-B12 > S36-B12 > Mxb001. Next base: position 10,241 of record JBEAQC010000120.1, on the reverse strand, counting down.
GCCGCCGGCAGGCAGTCGGTGATACGGCAGAGTGGGGGACGGGGCCGGGAGGTCCCCGGGGCGCGATGCGCGCGCCCGACGTACGCACGGAGGCGAGTGCGATGAAGGTCGGTGTGCCCACCGAGGTCAAGAACCACGAGTACCGCGTGGCCATCACCCCCGCGGGAGTCTTCGAGCTATGCCGACACGGCCACGAGGTGGTCGTGCAGTCCGGGGCCGGGCTCGGCTCGTCCATCTCCGACGAGGAGTTCAACTCTGCCGGCGCCCGCATGCTCCCGACCGCCGATGACGTCTGGGGCTACGCCGACCTCATCCTCAAGGTCAAGGAGCCCATCGCGGAGGAGTACCACCGCATGCGTGAGGGCCAGATCCTCTTCACCTACCTCCACCTCGCCGCCTCGCGCGAGTGCACCGACGCTCTGATCAGCTCCGGCGTGACCGCGATCGCCTACGAGACGGTGGAACTGTCCGATGGTTCGCTGCCGCTGCTCGCCCCCATGTCCGAGGTCGCCGGCCGCATGGCACCCCAGGTGGGGGCGACAGCCCTCCAGCGGGCCAACGGTGGCCGTGGCGTGCTCATGGGGGGCGTGTCCGGGGTGTACGCCGCGAAGGTCGTCGTCATCGGCGCAGGAGTCTCAGGCCTCAATGCCGCCGCGATTGCGCTGGGCATGCAGGCCGAGGTGCTCCTGCTGGACAAGAACATCGCGCGCTTGCGACAGGTCGACGCCATCTACCAGGGGCACATGCAGACGGTCGCGTCTAACGCGTACGAGATCGAGCGCGCCGTGCTCGATGCCGATCTCGTCATCGGTGCCGTCCTGGTGCCGGGCGCCAAGGCACCGACCTTGGTGAGCAATGAACTGGTGTCGCGCATGAAGAAGGGCAGTGTTCTCGTCGACATCGCCATCGATCAGGGCGGCTGCTTCGAGGACTCTCGCCCGACGACCCACGCCGACCCGACCTTCCCCGTGCACGACTCGGTCTTCTACTGCGTCGCCAATATGCCCGGTGCAGTCCCGCACACGTCGACCTACGCGCTGACCAACGTCACGCTGCCCTATGCCGTGGAGATCGCCGACCACGGCTGGCGGGGCGCGCTGGCTCGCGACGCGGCGCTGCGGCCAGGCCTCAACGTCCACGCCGGGCAGATCACCTATCCGGCCGTGGCTGAGGCCTTCGGTCTCCCGGCCGTCGCCGTCGAGGATGTGCTGGCCTGAGCGCCACGCCCCTCGCTCGCTCGGTCGGGGACTACCTCGACCACCTCGTCGTCGAACGCGGTCTGTCGCGCAACACGGTGGCGGCGTATCGCCGTGATCTCGCCCGCTACGTCGACTGGTGTGCAGGCCGAGGCATCACCGAGGCCGGCGCCGTGACCTCGGCGGACCTCGCGGACTTCACCGTGGACCTGGCTCGTGGTGGTCCCGACATCGCACCTCTCGCAGCCGGCTCGGTCGCGCGTTGCGTGATCGCGGTCCGCGGCTTCTATCGCTTCTGCGTCCTGGAGGGGCTCACCGCCATCGATCCGACCCGCACGTGGCGACCACCACAGACGCCTCGACGGCTGCCCAAGGCCATCCCCTATGACCGCGTCGTCGCCCTGATCGATGCGGCCGCCATGTCTGAGCCCCCGGCCGGCCTGCGCGATGCCGCACTGCTCGAGGTGCTCTACGGCCTCGGTGCCCGGATCTCGGAGGCGTGCGGCCTGGACGTGGACGATGTCGACCTCGAGGAGCGGGTCGTCCTCCTACGTGGCAAGGGCTCCCGCGAGCGACGGCTGCCCTTGGGCGCGCACGCGGCCGACGCGGTATCCGCCTATCTCGTGCGCGGGCGCCCCGCGCTCATGTCGCGATCCACGCCGGCACTCTTCATCAATGCCCGCGGCGGCCGACTCAGCCGGCAGAGCGCCTGGGACATCATCGCTCGGGCAGCCGGCCGGGCGGGGCTCACGGGGGTCTCACCGCACACCCTGCGACACAGTTTCGCCACCCACCTGCTCGAGGGGGGTGCCGACGTGAGAGTGGTCCAGGAGCTCCTCGGACACGCTTCCGTGACCACGACGCAGATCTACACTCGGGTCACCGTGGACACCCTGCGGGAGGTCTACGCGACCAGCCACCCCCGGGCCCGGGGCGTCTGAGAGGATGTCGCGGTCCGGGATACTCCCGGGCTAGCCCGACAGGGGCGGCTCGGCCGACCCGCCGGGCCGTGCGGGAGGGAGGCGACATGGCCCAAGACAGCGCCGGTATCGGCCCTACCGGCCGCCCCACCCCCGACTTTCCCGTGCCCGCCCCGCTCGATCACCACGGACCCGCGCGCGTCATCGCGATGGTCAACCAGAAGGGTGGCGTCGGCAAGACCACGTCGACGGTGAGCCTGGGCGCAGCACTTGCCCAGTACGGGCGCCGGGTGCTCCTGGTCGACTTCGATCCCCAGGGCGCACTCTCGGTGGCGCTCGGAGTGCCGGCCCACGAACTCGACCGCACGGTGTACAACCTCCTCATGGACGAGGGTTGCCTCGCGGATGAGGTGATCGTCGAGACCAGCGTCCCCGGCCTTGATCTCATGCCGAGCAACATCGACCTGTCGGCCGCGGAGGTCGCGCTGGTCAACGAGGTGGCACGCGAGCATGCGCTCGCACGTGGGCTCGCCAGTGTCATCGACCGCTATGACTACATCATCATCGACTGCCAGCCCTCGCTCGGGCTCCTCACGATCAACGCGCTGACGGCCGCGCACGGAGTGATCATCCCGCTGGAGTGCGAATACTTCGCCCTACGCGGAGTGAAGCTCCTCACGGACACGGTCACCAAGGTGCAGGGCCGGCTCAACCCCAACCTCCAGCTCACGGGGGTCTTGGCGACGATGTACGACGCGCGCACCCTTCACACGCGAGAAGTCCTCGACCGAGTCGTCGACGCCTTCGGCGATCAGGTCTTCCACACCGTGATCAGCCGAACGATCAAGTTCCCCGACGCGACCGTTGCAGGCGAGCCGATCACGGTCTTCGCTCCGTCGAGCCCCGGCGCCGACTCCTATCGCCAATTGGCGCGAGAGCTCATCGCGAAGTGACGCAGACCCCCGTGATCGAGCCCAGCGGCTCACCCGAGGCTGCTGGCGGGTCAGCGTTCTCCGTGACCGTCGGCTCCTTCGAAGGTCCGTTCGACCTTCTTCTGCAGCTCATCTCGAAGCACAAGCTCGAGGTGACCGAACTGGCTCTGCACATCGTCACCGATGAGTTCATCGCCCACCTGCGCGCGCAGGGTCCGGAGTGGGACCTTGACGAGACCACCGAATTCCTCGTGGTCGCGGCCACGCTGCTCGACCTCAAGGCGGCCCGACTCCTGCCCAGTGGCGAGGTCGAGGACGAAGAGGACCTCGCCCTGCTGGAAGCCCGGGATCTGCTCTTTGCGCGGCTTCTGCAGTACCGCGCCTACAAGGAGGTCTCGGCGATCCTCGCTGAGCGCATGGCAACGGCTGCGCGGCAGGTGCCGCGCACCGTCGGCCTTGATCAGCACTTCGCCGATCTGCTTCCCGAGGTCGTCCTCGGCCTTGGCCCTGAGGCCTTCGCCGCTCTCGCGGCCAAGGCGCTCACGCCGCGCACCGAGCCTGAGGTGAGCGTGAGCCACCTCCATGTGCCTCTCGTGAGCGTGCGCGAGCAGGCCGCGATCATCGCTGGCCGCCTGAGGCGCCTGCGCACCACGACCTTCCGCTCGCTCGTCTCCGACGCGAGCACCACCATGGTGGTCATCGGTCGCTTCCTTGCGCTCCTCGAGCTCTTTCGCGAGGGCTCCGTGTCCTTCGAGCAGCTTGCCCCCCTCGGCGACCTGACCATTCGTTGGACGGGCAGCGACGTCGGCGATGTCGATGTACGTGACGAGTACGACGATCATGACGAGGCGGCTACGTCGACCGAGGACGTGGACCGCGGCGAAGCAGAGGAGACCCAGGCATGAGCGAGATCGCGGCGGACGAGGTCGAGGTCATCGAGGACGTGACGGAAGAGTTCCCGGCCCCCTCGCTGGGAGCGGCTCTCGAGGCTCTCCTCATCGTCGCCGTCGAGCCGCTGTCCACGGTGGACTTGGCGGAGGCCACCCGCCATCCGGTGGACGCTGTGGCTACCCGGCTTGCGGAACTGGCGCAGGAGTATCTCGGCCAGGAGCGCGGATTCGCCCTGCGGGAGGTCGCGGGTGGATGGCGCTTCTACACCAGCGCATCCTGTTCCGGACTCGTCGAGCGGTGGGTGCTGGACGGCCAGCAGGCCAAGCTCACGCAGGCCGCGCTGGAGACCCTCGCCGTCATCGCCTATCGGCAGCCCGTCTCCCGCGCGCGGATCAGCGCGGTGCGAGGGGTCAACGTCGACGGGGTCCTGCGCACGCTTCAATCGCGCGGACTCATCGAGGAAGCCGGCACGGATCCGTCGAGCCAGGCGATCCTGTTTCGCACCACTCCCTATTTCCTGGAGCGCATGGGCATTGCATCCTTGGAGGATCTGCCCGACCTGGCCGAGCATCTGCCCGATCTCGCCGAACTCGACGCCGTCATCGACGCGGTAGCGGCGGGGGAGTAGTGGCCGACGACGGCATTCGCCTGCAGAAGGTCCTGGCATCGGCCGGCATCGGCAGCCGGCGTGCGTGCGAGGCGCTCATCGAGCAAGGACGCGTCGAGGTCGATGGCCGCGTCGTCCGCGAGCAGGGTTTGCGTATCGATCCACGCCGCGCCGTGGTGCGCGTCGATGGGGAGCGGGTGCCGACGGCGCCCGACACCGTCGTCCTGGCCCTGAACAAGCCTCGCGGCGTGGTCACCGCCATGTCCGACGACCTCGGGCGCCCCTGCGTGGGTGACTACGTCACCGAACGCACTGAGCGGCTCTTCCACGTGGGACGTCTCGACTCCGATACCGAGGGGCTGCTCCTGCTCACCAACGACGGAGTCCTCGCGCAGCACTTGTCCCACCCCTCGCATGGTGTCGCGAAGACCTACGTGGCCCTGGTGCCCGGTCCGATCCCCAGGGACGTAGGACGTCGACTGCGCGCTGGCATCGAGCTCGACGATGGCATGGCCGCGGTCGATTCCTTCGCGATCCTCGAAGCCACGCCCAACAAGGCGCTCGTCGAGGTGGTCCTCCACGAGGGACGCAATCACATCGTGCGGCGTCTGCTCCAGGCCGTCGGTCATCCCGTCGAGGAACTCGTCCGCACCCAGGTGGGGCCGATCCGGCTCGGTCAACTGCGTCCCGGGCGCACCCGTGTGGTGGCGGGTGCCGAGCTGCACAGCCTCTACACCGCCGCCGGGCTCTAGTCACTAGGGTGGCGCCATGCCCATGAGGGGAATCCGTGGCGCGACCATGCTCCAGGCCGATGACGCGGCCGAGATGGCTGATGCCGTGGTCGAATTGGTCAGCGAGATGCTGTCGCGCAATGACGTGGCCAACGACGACCTGGTGAGCATTCTCTTCACGGCGACCCCGGACCTGCACTGCGCCTTTCCCGCGGCGTCAGCAAGGGCGCTGGGACTGCAGGACGTGCCGTTGATCTGCGCTCAGGAACTCGACATCACGGGCGCGGTGCCCCGCGTCGTACGCGTACTCATCCACGCCGAGAGCGACCGTCCCCGATCCGGCATCCACCATGTCTACCTGCGCGGGGCCGAGGTGCTCCGCCAGGACCTGGCCACATGAGCGTGCCGGTCGAGGGCCCGGTCCTCGTCGTCGGCAGCGGCTTGCTCGGAGCGTCGGTCGGCCTGGCCCTGCGCCGGGCGGGAGTCGCCGTATGGATCGATGACGTCGACCCGGTCTGCCTGGATCAGGCCCTGGAACGAGGAGCGGGGGAACCCTGGGATTCCACGCGCGACACCCCTCGACTGGTCGTAGTGGCCGTGCCGCCCGCGAGCGCGGGAGCGGTGATGGCCGAGGCCATGCGATTCCCCGACGCCACGATCACGGATGTGACGTCGGTCAAGGGAGCGCCCTTGGCGAGCGCGATCGCCTCGGGTGCGGACCCCGCCAGGCTCGTCGGTGGCCACCCCATGGCGGGTCGGGAGAAGTCGGGTCCGGGCGCTGCGCGCATGGAACTCTTTGACGACCGCCCGTGGGTGGTGACCCCCACTGCCGGGACTGCGCAGGAGAGGGTTCAGGAGGTCATCGATCTCGCCCGGACGTGTGGCGCGGTCCCGTTCGTCATGGATCCCGACGAGCACGATGAGGCCGTCGCGCTCACGTCGCATGCACCCCAGCTCATCTCCTCGCTGCTTGCTGCTCGCTTGCTCGACGCCGACGCTCAGGCCGTCGCGGTATCAGGTCAGGGTCTGCGCGACATGACCCGGATCGCGGGCTCGGATCCGCACTTGTGGAGAGCCATCCTGTCCGCGAATGCTGACTCTGTCGCCGGCGTCCTTGAAGCCTTCAGCGACGACCTCGCGCGCGTCGTCAGCGATCTGCGATCCGGAGACGGCGCGGAGGTCGCGAGTGCGCTCACGCGTGGCTCTGCCGGGCGCGAGCGCGTCCCGGGCAAGCACGGCGACGCGGCAACGGCGTACGACGTCGTGACCGCCATCGTCAAGGATGAACCCGGTGAACTCGCTCGGCTCTTCGTGGCGGCGGGCGACCTGGGGATCAATCTCGAGGACGTGCGCATCGACCACGTGCTCGGCAAGCCATCCGGGCTCATCGAACTCTCGGTGCGCCCCGAGGTCGCGGGCCGGCTCGTCGATGGCCTCCGCTCACTCGGCTTCGATGTGCGGGCCTGATCGGTGAGCGCGCCGATCATCGCCATCGACGGCCCGTCTGGCTCGGGCAAGTCGAGCACGTCGCGTGGCGTCGCCGACCGGTTGGGTCTGCGCTACGTCGACACCGGAGCCATGTATCGGGCGATGACTTTGTGGATGCTGAACAACCGTGTCGATGTCGACGATCCAACCGCTGTCGCCCGACAGTGCGAAGAACCGGTGATCACGATGGGCGTCGATCCGACCCAGCCCGGAGTGTGGGTGGACGGTGTGGATGTCGCCGCAGCCATCCGGGAGCCACGGGTGGCGGACGCCGTCAGTCGTGTGGCCGCGGTGCCCGAGGTGCGCGAGCGGCTCGTCGGCCTGCAGCGTGAGTTGGTCCATGCAGCGATCGAGTCCGGCGAAGGCGTGGTCATGGAGGGTCGCGACATCGGCACGGTCGTGCTCCCCGAGGCCGACCTCAAGGTCTACCTCACCGCTGACGTCACCGCGCGGGCCGCGCGGAGGGCCCGGGAGGAGGAGGAGCGACGCGGAGAGGGCAGCGTGGCTGCCGCACACGCCAACCTGGCCTCTCGCGATCACCTCGACTCCACACGTGCGGTGTCACCCCTGACGCAGGCACCTGACTCGGTGGTCATCGACGGCACCGATCTCACCCTGGACGAGGTGATCAGCGCGGTCGTCGACGCACTTGCGGACCGGCCATGAGCGCCGCCGCCACGACGCGCAATCTCATCGCGCCACTCGTGCGCTGGGGGTATCGACTCCGAGTTCACGGTGCTCACCGGTGCCCTCGCCGCGGCCCTTTGCTCGTCGTCGCGCCACATCGTGGGTTCCTCGATCCGACCATCATCGCGACCTGCCTGCCGCGCCCCGTCGACGTCCTCGTCGACCCGGGAGGCCTGTCGGCTCTCGGCGGCCAGATCCCCGGTCGGATCGTTGTCCATCCCGACGATCCCGGCCCCGGCCTGCGCGAGGCGGTCGCTGTCCTTCAGGGCGGGGGCGCCGTAGGCGCCTGGGTCGGGGAAGGCCATGAGCGTGGTGCCGGGCTTCTCATCGCGCGTACGGGTGCGACCGTGCTGCCCGTATTCGTGCTCGGCGGGTCGGGCCGGCATCCGGGCGATCCTCCGCGGTGGCGTGCGCGGATCGACGTGGTCGTCGGGGAACCGTGGTCGGTGCGGGTGCCGGCCGACCCGTTGTCTCGGGCTGACATCCTCAGCACCGCCGAGGTCATCCGGCAGCGGGTCGTAGACCACGCGACCCTCGCCGGGCGACGGCTGGGGACCGATGACGGGGTCGGCCTCCCGGGTCCGCAGGACGCCCCGGACAATGGTGCGTTGTGACCATCGACGAACCGGACAGTGATGCCGACCTGAGCATCGTCGGCGAGGACGCTCCCTGGGTCGATGATCTGGTCGACGACGAAGCGGATGACGGGGTCGACGCCCTCGTGGCCGCTGCGCGGGCCGCGGCCGTGGCCGAGTTCGGCGACCTCGATGAGCTTGGTCTCGACGATGGACCCGAGGATGTACTCCTGCCCGTCGTCGCCGTGGTGGGTCGACCCAACGTCGGCAAGTCCACGCTGGTCAATCGCATCATCGGACGCCGTGAGGCCGTCGTCGAGGACATCCCGGGTGTCACCCGCGACCGCGTGAGCTACGAAGCCGAGTGGAATGGCCGGCGATTCCTGCTCATGGATACGGGTGGCTGGCAGCGCGATGCGCGGGGGATGGCGGGCCAAATCGCAGCGCAGGCCGAGCGCGCCATGAACGATGCCGACGTCGTGCTGCTCGTGGTCGATGCGACCGTCGGCCCGCTGGATGCGGATGAGTCGGTCGTCAAGGTTCTGCGCAAGGCCGGCGTACCCGTCCTGCTCGTGGCGAACAAGGTCGATGATGCGCGCACGGAGTCGGATGCGGCAGCGCTGTGGTCACTCGGATTGGGGGAGCCCTACGCCGTATCCGCACTGCACGGCAGGGGCAGTGGCGACCTGCTCGATGAGGTCGTGGCCCTGCTTCCCGACGAGGGTCAGGGGCGCGAACGCGGTGGAGGGCCGCGCCGCGTCGCGCTCCTCGGGCGCCCGAATGTCGGCAAGTCGTCCCTGCTCAACAAGTTGGCGGGTGAGTCGCGCGTCGTCGTCGACTCCGTTGCCGGCACGACCGTGGATCCCGTGGATGAACTCATCGTCCTCGGTGATCGAGAGTGGTGGTTCGTTGACACCGCCGGCATTCGCCGCCGCGTGCGTGAGGCAAGTGGCCACGAGTACTACGCGAGTCTGCGTACACGCGCGGCCCTCGAGAAGTCCGAGGTCGCACTCGTGCTCGTTGACGCCTCCGAGCCCATCAGCGAGCAGGATCTGCGCCTGCTCTCCCTGGTCGTCGAGACAGGTCGCGCCCTCGTCATCGCCTACAACAAGTGGGACCTCGTGGACGAGGAGCGCCAGCGCTATCTGGAGCGGGAGATCGACCGGGACCTCGTCCAGGTGCGCTGGGCCCCGCGCGTCAACGTGTCGGCGATGACAGGCCGGCATGTCGCCAAGCTCGTCCCAGCCCTCGATGAGGCCCTCGCAGGTTGGGAGACGCGTATTCCCACGTCACGTCTCAACTCATTCCTCGCCGAGTTGGTGGCATCGCATCCCCATCCGGTGCGTGGCGGCAAGCAGCCCCGCATCCTCTTCGGCACGCAGAGTGGCGCTCGGCCACCGACATTCGTGCTATTCACGACCGGTTTCCTCGAAGCCGGCTATCGCCGCTTCATCGAGCGTCGCCTGCGCGAGGAATTCGGCTTCGTCGGGACGCCCATCCGGATCAATCTGCGTGTCCGCGAGAAGCGCCGCAGGCGCTAGCGAGCCCGGCGAGTTGGGAGCAGGGGCGCTCGGCTAGGCTTTCGCGGTTCCCGCAAGCCGGTCTCGACTGGGACTGCGGGGCAGCGGGCTGTGGCGCAGCTTGGTAGCGCACTTGACTGGGGGTCAAGGGGTCGCAGGTTCAAATCCTGTCAGCCCGACAAGTAAATGCCCACGTCAGAGAGGTTTTCTGCCGTGGGCCTTGTCATGCTCGAGGGGCTCAGTCAGTAGCCGAGTCACTAAAAACCCCTCAGAAATCGCCTCCTAGAGAGGGTTTCTAGGGGGGTCCAGGTGGTCAGGTCTATTTGGAGTCGGCGTGTCCGATTTACATACCCCACCCCCCCCTAGGGCTTAGTAGTCCGAGGACCGAGCTCGAGCTCGGGCCGAGCTCGAGCACCTGGGGGCCGGCGAGCTAGGCCGGGCCATTCTCGACACTCGGGGTCGACTTTCCGGTGCGATTTTTTCGCGGGGAGAGGGATGGGGCAGAGGAGGGCGGCGTGTCCGAGATCGAAAAGCAAAGATCGGCGCTGGCGATCGAGCTCGAGCTCGAGACCGGGGTGCGTGCGGATTCCTAGCCCGCCACCCACCGTTCGGCCACGGCGCCACTTCACCGGAACGCAAGTCTGAGGGATACCCGAACCCGGGGTCGGCTTCACCGATGCATCGACTGACGCCC
>JBEAQC010000119.1:0-5961 GCA_041164085.1 Actinomycetota bacterium | reverse complement strand
TTGTCGAAGGCCACGAACATCGTCGCGGGGTAGGCCGTGCTGTCTTCGACCCGGTGGTACGGCGAGTAGCCCAGGAGCCAGTCGAGTTGCTCGGGGATCTCGGGATCGCCGTACTCCACCGTCCACGTCGGACCGAGTTCGGATGTCGTGTAGCGAACCATGTCGAGCAGGGGCGCGACGCACACGACGGCCTGGAAGAGATCGGGCCGCTGGGTCATCGCTGCACCGACGAGCAGGCCGCCATTGGACCCACCCTCGATCGCGAGCTGCTGGGCGGTGGTCCATCCCTCGTCGATGAGGTATTCGGCCCCTGCATGGAAGTCGTCGAAGACGTTCTGCTTGCTCCCGAGCATCCCGGCGCGGTGCCACTCCTCTCCCTCCTCGCCACCTCCGCGGAGGTTGGCCACGGCCCATACGCCTCCGGCTTCGACCCACGACAGGATCGACGCGGAGTATCCGGGGGAGAGCGGGATGCCGAAGCCGCCGTAGCCGTAGAGCACGGTCGGCCGCGGCTGGTCGGGCCCGTCCGAGGGCGACAGGATGAACATGCGTACCTCGGTGCCGTCCGGCGACGTGTAGGTCACCTGGCGCGAGTGCACGCGCGGCACCTCGACGACTCCGGGTGGTTCGGCGAAGAGGGTGAGTTCCTCGGTGCGTCCGTCGAAGGAGTAGATCGCCGGCACGGTGGTGTGGTCGGTGTAGACGAGCCACGCGACGGGTCCGCCGTCCGGGCGCTCGACCGGGCCGCCGATCGTGCCCGCACCCGGAAGGGGGATGGTGCGGATGAGCGCACCGGTGTCGAGATCGTGGACGCTGAGCTCGCTGACGACGTGGCGCGTTCGACTGACCAGGAGCACCGGGCGCATCATCTCGGGGCCGTCGAGGATCGCGTAGCCATCGAAGACCGAGTCCGGCTCCTCAGGAAGCAACTCGCGCCATGGCTCGTCGAAGAGGTGCTCCGGGGCGCTCACGAGGAGCCGGCCGCGCGGTGCCTCGCGGTCGGTCGAGATATACATCAGCCCATTGCGTCCGACGTGGATGCTCGTCTGCGCGTCGACGTCGCCCTGAACCAACTGGAACGCCGGCGCCTGCGGCGGTGACGCGTGGAGGTCGGCGATCCACAGGTCGTTACGGGGTTCGGTGCCCTCCGATGCCGAGACCTGAAGCCAGCGACCATCGCGACTGACCTCGACGCCGTAGTAATTGGTCATCGTCATACCGGCGCCGAAGATGAGGATGTCCTCGTCCGGGTTCTCGCCGACGGTGTGGAGGTAGACCCGACGATGGAACTTCTGCTCGGACTCCGGGAGCAGCTCGGGTGCCAGGCGACGCACGTAGTAGTACTGCTCCCCGCCGGGCAGCCAGGCGATAGGGGAGTAGCGACAGCGATCGATGCCGTCCTCGAGGCGCTCGCCCGTGGCGGTGTCGATGATCGCGAGGATTGACTCTTCGTCGCCGCCGATGGAGTACTGCACCGCGACGCGGTCGCCCTCCTTGCTGGGCTGCCAGGAGTCCATCGTGGTGACGCCGGTCGGGTCGATCGCGATCGGATCGAATAGCGCCCGCTCCATGCCGTCCTCGCCGGTGACGTAGAGCACCGGGAACTGCTGGCCGGGCTCGCGCTTGGTGGTGAAGGTCCAATTACCCCGGATGTACGGCGGAGAGATCGATCCGGCGCCCATGAGTGCCTCGATGCGCTCGGCGAAGCGATCGCGCATGGTCCACTCGGCCCGCTCGGCTGCCATGAGCTCGTCCTGCGCCGCTCGCCAGGAGACGGTGCGCGGGTCGGTCGGGTCCTCGAGCCAGCGGTAGGGGTCCGGCACGGCCCTGCCGTGCAGGTCGTCGACGAGTTCGAGGCGATCAGCTGCGGGGTAGTCGGGCACGTCCTGACCCTAGTCATCCCACGTCCACGGCGCTGGCTGGGAGACCTAGGCTCTGCTGGTGACCTCCCTGCATGACCTGACCGCACTCGAGCAGGCCGCCGCCGTCCGCGCGGGCGAGACATCGTCCGTGGAACTGACCGAGCACTATCTCGCTCGGACCGAGGCCTACAACGACACCGTGGGCGCCTTCATCACGGTCACGCCCGAGATGGCCATCGAGCAGGCGCGCGCTGCTGACGAGGCGGTGCGTGATGCTGCCCACCCTGATGAACTGCCGGTCCTGCACGGCGTGGTCGTGCCAGTGAAGGACCTCAACTTCCAGGCCGGTGTGCGATGCACCCTGGGTTCGCTCGCCTACGACATGACGCCCTTCGGCGATGACAACGTCGTGGTGCGCATGAAGCAGGGCAACCTCGTCATGACCGGCAAGACCAACACCCCGGAGTTCGGCCTGCCGTGCTACACCGAGAACGCCGTGGCGCCACCGGCGCGCACACCATGGGATCTCGCGCGCTCCGCAGGAGGATCGAGTGGGGGTGCCGCGGCGGCCGTCGCCGCCGGCCTCGCCGCCGCTGCTCATGGCTCCGACGGTGGAGGGTCGATTCGTATCCCCGCGAGCGTGTGCGGACTGGTGGGCATCAAGACCTCGCGCGGGCGCATTTCCAATGGACCGCTGCGCGACCCTGTCGGTGAATTTCCGGTGAGCGGCCCCATCGCACGCACGGTGCGCGACGCGGCCGCCCTGCTCGACGTGATGGCTGGCGCATTCCCCGATGACCCGTACCCCGCGCCGCCCCTGCCGGCCGGGGAGACCTTCCTGCGCGCTGCCGGACGCGAGGCCGGTGTCCTGCGCATCGGTCGCTTCGCGGAGCCGGTGATCGCGCACTCGCAGGTCCACCCGGACTGCCTCGAGGCCTACGAGTCAGCGTCGGCGTTACTCGAGCAGTTCGGTCACGTCGTCGAGGACATTCCGGTGCCGGTGCCTGACGCCCTCGTGCCGGCGTTCGAGACGATCTGGTCGGTGCTTTCGCAACTCACTCCGGTCGAGCCGGACAAAGTCGATCTGCTGCAGCCCCTCACCCGCTACCTCCGCGATCGCGGCTCGCGCGCGAGCGGGCTCGACCTTGCCGGTGCTGTCTCCTTTGCCCGCGTCATTGCTCGCGGCGCGATCAATGCGACCGCGGCGTACGACGTGCTCCTGACCCCGGCGCTTGCGCAGCCGCCCGTGCCCGTGGGCTACTTCACCGACGGGGGCGATCCGGCTGAGGACTTCGAGCGGCAGAAGGCGTTCACCCCGTTCACCGCACTCTTCAACCTCACGGGCCAGCCCGCCATGTCGCTGCCCCTGCACTGGAACGCCGCCGGACTGCCGATCGGGATTCAGATCGTCGGGCGTCCCTACGACGAACTCACGCTGATCTCGCTGGCGGCCCAGCTCGAGCAGGCGCGCCCATGGCTCGGCCGCCATCCGGAGCTGTGGTGACGCCCGATCTCGAGGCGCTGGCGCGCGCCTACGGCGTCTCGATCGAGTACTGGGACCAGGGCGGGGTCCTGCGCCGGTCGTCTCCGGAGGCTGTCGAGAGTGTCCTGCAGGCACTCGGCGCCGACACCGATGACGCCGACTCCATCGCCGAGAGTCTGCGAGCGCGTGACCTGCGCGACTGGAGGCGCACCCTCCCGCCGGTCGTCGTCGCTGTCGGCGGACGCTACGCGCACATCTGGGCGCATGTGCCCCACGGCACGTCCGTACGCGTATGGATCGAGCTCGAGGATGGCGGCATTGTCGAGCCGGCCCAGAGCAATCGCTGGGTGGATCCGCGCGAGGTCGACGGCCGGCTCGTCGGCGAGGCGACATTCGTTGTGCCTGCGGACATCCCGCTCGGCTGGCACACGATCAAGGCGTTTACCGACGAGGGCGTGCATGAGTCCACCCTGGTCGTCACGCCAGAGCGCCTGCATCCGCCGGCACTTGCCCTTGGCGAGCGTCTATGGGGCCTGATGGCGCAGATCTACTCCGTGCGCTCGCGCCGCTCCTGGGGCCTGGGCGACCTCGCCGATCTCGCGGATCTGGCGGCGTGGTCCGGCCATGAGCTCGGCGCGGACTTCCTGCTCGTCAACCCGCTTCATGCTTCGGCACCCGTCGTCCCGATGACGCCATCGCCGTACCTCCCCGCGACGCGCCGCTTCCCCAATCCCATCTACCTGCGGGTCGAGGGCATCGCCGAGTACGCCTACCTGAGTGGCCCCGATCGCAAGGCGATCAGGCGCCTGTCCAAGTCGGTGCGCGCTCTCACGGCCGACCTGCTCGATCGTGACGCGGTGTGGGAGGCCAAGTCCGCTGCCCTCGACATCGTGCGCCGTGTCCCGCTGACGCCGGGGCGACAGGCTCGGTACGACGCCTACGTCGAGGGCGAGGGCTCGGGGCTCATCGACTTCGCGACCTGGTGCGCTCTCACGGAGGAGTTCGGTCAGGTCTGGCAGGACTGGCCCGAGGAGCTCAGGCACCCCGCGTCCGCCGAGGTCGCCGCCTGGCGCGCGGCCCATGCGGACCGAATCGAGCGCCACCTATGGATGCAGTGGCTCCTCGACGAGCAGATGGAGTCGACACAGGAGGCTGCTGTCGAGGTCGGCATGCGCGCGGGGATCATCCACGACCTTGCCGTCGGCGTGGGCGGCGAAGGGGCGGACGCCTGGGCCCTGCAGGACGTGCTTGCCTCGGGAGTCAGCGTCGGCTGTCCACCGGACATGTACAACCAACTGGGTCAGGACTGGGCTCAGCCGCCCTGGCTGCCCGATGCGCTCGCGGATGCGGCGTACATCCCCTATCGCGACATGCTGCGCACTCTGCTGCGGCACGCGGGCGGGATTCGCGTCGACCACATTCTTGGGCTCTTCCGCCAGTGGTGGATCCCCCGAGGCGCGCCCGCAGCCGACGGCGCCTACGTCGCCTTCGATCACGATGCGCTCGTGGGCATTCTCGCTCTCGAGGCACATCGCGCGGGTGCGCTGGTCATCGGAGAGGACCTCGGCACCGTGGAGCCGCGGGTGCAGGAGGCTCTCCATGACCGCGGCATCCTCGGGACGTCGATCCTGTGGTTCGAGCGTGGGCCGGGCGGTGTGCTGAAGGCCCCCGAGCACTGGCGTGGCGACGCGCTCGCGAGTGTCACGGTCCACGATCTGCCGCCGACCGCCGGCTACCTCTCCGGCGAGCACGTGCGCATCCGCGGCGAACTCGGACTGCTGTCGCGCCCGCTCGAGGAGGAGTCGTCGGCTGACACCGCCGCCACGCGCGAGTGGCTCGATCTCGCGGTGCAACGCGGATGGCTCGCTGATGTCGATGGCTCCCTCGAGGATCGCGTGGTCGCCCTGCATCGGGTTGTGGCCGCGTCCCCAGCACGCCTGATCGGCATCGCCGTCCCGGACCTGGTCGGCGACCTGCGAGCACAGAACCAGCCGGGGACGGACCAGGAGTATCCGAACTGGCGAGTGCCTTTGACAGATGCATCCGGCGACGCGATGGCGCTCGAGGATCTGCCTCGAGCGCCACTGCTCGAGCGCCTCGTCGCCGAGGTGAGACCGGGCAGGGATGGCCACGCCGCGGTGACCGGACAGGCTCCCCTAGGCTGACGCTATGCGTTTTCTGCCTACCTCGATTGCCTCGGTACTCGTCGTCGCGGCCACGTCCCTCGCCCTCGCGGCGCCAGCGAGTGCGGTCGAACGCGGAGTCGTCTACGACGGTGACGATCCCGGCCCCGGCTACACCCCGCTGGAGGCGCTGGGGATCTTCGTCGGCATCCCGGCCCTGACGATCGTCATCATCGTGCTCGCGGTCTACGGCCCGGGCTGGGCCAAGGGTCGCGGCGGCACGACCGCGGGTGACGAGGGGCCTCTGTGGCTGTCGAGCCCAGCCGGCACCATGGCTGCACCTAGTGGGCCGGGGATGATCACGCCCGGTGGTCCGACCGATCACGAGGAGAGGGGTGGGGCCAGTGCCCGCTGGTGATCTCACGGCCGCGCAGCGCGCGGAGGTGCAACGCCTGCTCGAGCATGCCGAGCGGCAGTCGGGATTGACCTTCAG
>JBEAQC010000118.1:0-6242 GCA_041164085.1 Actinomycetota bacterium | reverse complement strand
CATAGCGCTCCAGGGCACCGGAGCGATGCAGCGCCATGGCGGCATTGAGCGCGGTCTGGCCCCCGAGGGTGGCCAGCAGCGCGTCGGGGCGCTCGCGCTCGATGATGCGCTCGACGAAGTCAGGGGTGATGGGCTCGACGTAGGTCGCATCCGCGAACTCCGGGTCGGTCATGATCGTCGCGGGGTTGGAGTTGACGAGGATGACGCGGATCCCCTCGGCCTTGAGCACGCGGCAGGCCTGGGTGCCGGAGTAGTCGAACTCGCACGCCTGACCGATCACGATGGGGCCAGATCCGATGACCAGGACGGAAGCGATGTCGTCGCGCTTCGGCATCAGCGATCCCCCGCCATCATGCGAGCGAACTCGTCGAAGAGGTCAGCAGCATCGTGGGGACCTGCGGCCGCCTCGGGGTGGTACTGCACGCTGAAGGCCGGCGCATCGAGGCAGCGCAGGCCCTCCACGACATCGTCGTTAAGGCAGACATGGCTGACCTGAACCCGTCCGTACGGTGTATCAGCGACCTCGCCGATCGGCGCATCGACGGCGAATCCGTGGTTATGGGCGGTCACCGCGACGCGACCCGTGGCCAGGTCCTGGACCGGCTGGTTGATCCCGCGGTGTCCGAAGCGCAACTTGTAGGTGCCGAAGCCGAGGGCCCGACCGAGCATCTGATGACCGAAGCAGATCCCGAATACCGGCCGCCCCGCGTCCAGTGCGGCGCGCACAAGGGACACCGCATGCTCAGCCACTGCCGGGTCGCCTGGGCCGTTGGAGAAGAACACTCCGTCGCGCCCTCGCTCGAGCATCTCCTCGGCACTGACGTCTGCCGGTACGACATGGACGGTCATGCCCCGCTCGGCCATGCGCTGCGGTGTCATCGACTTGATGCCCAGGTCCACGGCGGCGACGACGAAGTGCTCCTCTCCGAGGGCGGGCACGACGTAGGGCTCGGACACCGTCACGTCGTCGGTGAGATCGCATCCGGCCATCGGCGGGGCATCGAGCACGCGCGCCACCAAATCGGCCTCCGGCGCCTCGGCATCGGCACCGCTGAAGATGCCCACGCGCATGGCTCCGCGATCACGCAGGTGCCGGGTGAGTGCGCGGGTGTCGATGTCGCGGATGCCCACGACTCCCGCGTTAACGAGGTCATCTTCGAGCGTGCGACGCGAGCGCCAGTTGGACGGGATGGGTGAAGGGTCGCGGACGACGTAGCCGGACACCCAGATCTGGCGGGACTCCGGGTCCTCGTCGTTCATACCGGTGTTGCCGACGTGCGGCGCGGTCATGACCACGACCTGCCCACGGTACGACGGGTCGGTGAGCGTCTCCTGGTAGCCGGTCATGCCGGTGGAGAACACGGCTTCGCCGAGGGTCGATCCGATCGCGCCGTAGGAGCGACCGCGGAAGATTCGGCCATCCTCGAGCACCAGCACGGCAGAGGTCGAGACAGGCGGCTCTGCCGGCGCACCGGACCGTGGCGCCGTCGACGTCATCGGCTCACTCCTCCTGCGTCGTCGTGCATGGCGAGGACGGACTCCAGCAACTGCCGCTGGTCCTCCGCCACATCGGCCCGCAGGCCGGTGTCCATCAGCCTGCCACCCAGGTCCCAGGTGATGACGAGCACCCCGTCACGCTCATAGGCCTTGCCGGCGATGCCACGGCCGAACCCTGCACCCCGCAGGCTGGCTGCCGGGATGAGCAGGTCGCGCGCACCCTCACGTCGGATGGCTACGCCTTCGGTCGTCACCTGCGCACGCATCCGGCTGCGCACACCCAGATCGTGGACGACGACTCGGTCGAGCCAGTCGCCATGGAGCGTGGAACCGACGTAGACACCGGCCACCGCCGTCCCGTCGTCGGCCGCGTCCGCGGGCAGGGGCGGAGCCGGGATGTCCTGCTGGGCGCGCGCCCGACGCAGCCAGCCTCTCCGCATGCCGACCAGGACGAGAGCGATGACCGCGAGGACCACGAGCACCAGCAGGATGCGCAACGGCCACTGCGTGACTGGCGCCGAGGCAGGCTCAGCGGCGAGCAGCATGTCGATCACGTGAGCACCCCTTCGCTCACCGTCGGGCGCCCGCGCAGCACCGTGTGGACGACGGCGCCGTGCATCTCCCGGGCGAGGAACGGGGTGTTGGCGCTGCGCGAGGGCGAGCGCTGCGGGTCCACGGTCCAAGTCGCGTCCGGGTCGACCACGACGAGCGTGGCAGGCTCCCCCACCGCGATGGGACGACCCTGATCGGCCAACCGCGCGATCCGGGCAGGGCGCTCGGACATCCGGTCGGCGACGCCTCGCCAGTCCAAGCGCCCCGGGATGACCATGGTCTCCACGACGACGGGAAAGGCCGTCTCCAGACCGAGCATGCCGAAGGCGCCAGCAGCCCACTCGCAGTCCTTGTCCTCCCGAGCATGGGGTGCGTGATCGGTGGCGACCACGTCAATCGTGCCGTCGGCGAGACCCTCACGCACCGCCTCCACGTCGTCGGCGGTGCGCAGAGGAGGATTGACCTTGTAGCGCGGGTCGTAGGTGCGCGCGAGTTCCTCCGTGAGGATGAGGTGGTGGGGTGTGACTTCCGCTGTGACGTCGACGCCGCGCTCCTTCGCCCAGCGGACGATGTCGACGGACCCGCGCGTGGAGAGGTGACAGATGTGCACGCGCGAGCCCACGTGCTGAGCCAGCAGCATGTCGCGCGCAATGATCGCCTCCTCCGCGACCGCGGGCCAACCACGCAGGCCGAGCACGCCGGAAAGCTCACTCTCGTTCATCTGCGCACCCTCGGTGAGACGCGGGTCTTGCGCGTGCTGGGCGATGACACCGTCAAAGGCCTTGACGTATTCGAGCGCACGCCGCATGAGCACTGGATCGCTCACGCACACCCCGTCATCGCTGAAGACGCGCACTCGGGCGGCTGAGTCGGCCATGGCGCCGAGCTCGGCCAGCCGCTCGCCCTGGAGACCCACCGTGACGGCACCCACCGGGTGCACGTCGCAGCGCCCTGCCTCGATGCCGCGTCGCCAGACCTGCTCGACGACACCCGCGGTGTCCGCCACCGGGTTGGTGTTGGCCATGGCGTGGACGGCGGTGAAGCCGCCGAGGGCAGCCGCGGCGGTGCCTGAAGCGATGGTCTCCGCATCCTCGCGACCGGGCTCGCGCAGATGGGTGTGCAGGTCGACGAACCCGGGCAGCACGATCAGGCCTCGTCCGTCGATGACGTCATCGTCGGGCCTTGCCTCCGCCGTGCCTGCCGCGACGACCGACGTGATCACACCATCGCTCCACGTGATGTCGACCGGGTCCTCGCCGTAGGGGCGAACATTGAGCAGATGAGTCGTCACGACGCCGCCTCCTCGAGCGATCCAGACAGGGCCGGCTCTGCCGGGTCCCCGGACCCTTCGGCGGCGCCGAGCAGCCGGTAGAGCACAGCCATGCGCACGTGGACGCCATTGGTCACCTGCTCCACGATGACCGACCGCGGACCATCAGCCACCTCCGCGGTGATCTCCATGCCCCTGTTCATCGGACCGGGGTGCATGACGATGCCTTCGTCGGCGAGCAGGTTGGCGCGACGGACGTCGAGCCCATAGCGGCGGGAGTACTCGTTGGTGGACGGGAAGTAGGCGGCATTCATCCGCTCGGCCTGCACCCGAAGCATCATGACGGCATCGGCTCCGGGCAGTGCGGCGTCGAGATCGTAGGAGATCTCGCAGGGCCAGGACTCGACGCCGACCGGCAGCAGGGTCGGCGGCGCGACCAGCGTGACATCGGCCCCGAGCGTGCGCAGCAGCAGGACGTTGGACCGCGCGACGCGGCTGTGCAGCACGTCGCCCACGATGACGACGCGTCTACCGTCGAGCGCCCCCTCACCTCCCGAAAGGTGGTGACGCAGCGTGAAGGCATCGAGCAGCGCCTGGGTCGGGTGCTCGTGCGTACCGTCGCCGGCATTGACGACGACTCCGTCGATCCAGCCTGAGTGCGCGAGTCGGTGGGGAGCGCCACTCGCACCGTGCCGGACGATCACGGCGTCGGCCCCCATGGCTTCGAGTGTGAGTGCGGTGTCCTTGAGGCTCTCGCCCTTGGACACACTCGAACCCTTGGCACTGAAGGTGATCACGTCGGCCGACAGCCGCTTGGCAGCGGCCTCGAACGAGATGCGCGTGCGTGTGGAGTCCTCGAAGAAGAGGTTGACGACGGTGCGTCCACGAAGCGTCGGGAGCTTCTTGACGGCGCGCCCGGAGATGCGGGCGAGCTCCGCCGCCGTGTCGAGCACCGCGATGGCCTCGTCGCGTGACAGGTCGGCCGCGCTGAGCAGGTGGGTGCTCATCCGGACACCACCACTTCGTCGGCCCCGTCGACTTCCTGCACCCGCACGCGCACAGCCTGATCGCGCGAGGTCGGGATGTTCTTGCCGACGTAGTCCGCACGCAGCGGCAACTCGCGATGCCCCCGATCGACGAGCACGGCGAGTTGCACCGCACGTGGCCGGCCTAGGTCGCTGAGCGCATCGAGGGCTGCCCGGATGGTGCGGCCCGAGAAGAGCACGTCATCGACGAGGACGACCAGGCGCCCGTCGATGCCGTCGACGGGTACGTCCGTGGCATGCAACGGACGCGCACCCCGCAGACTCAGGTCATCGCGGTACATCGTGATGTCGAGCGATCCGACCGGCACGGGCAAGCCCTCGATGTCGGTCATGCGCTCCGCGATCCGTCGCGCCAGGGGTACGCCGCGGGTCTGGATCCCCAGGATGACGATGTCCTGTGCGCCGTGGGCACGCTCGAGGATCTCGTGGGAGATGCGACCGAGGATGCGCGAGATGTCGTCGGAGTCCAGGACCCGGGCGCCGTCGGGATGGGGCGGGGTGGCCGATCCGCCGGGCCCCTCCGGGATAGCGGTGGGGCGCCCCGTGGGCGCGGGTGTGTCGGCAGCCGTCATGGCTGACCTCCTTCCCCGCCTCGCTGGACGGGTCGTTAAAGGATGTCTGCGTTGACCCTAGCCGACCGTGTCACCGGCAATCGCAGGCGCGCCCATGGGCTCGAGAGGCTGTGGCGCGTGGGGCACCTGGTGCGTTCCGACGGCACTGCCGGATGCGCGGCCGATCTCGCGAGAGGGAACTCTGCTGACGTGACGGGCCATGGCACCAGGGTTCTAGCCGCCCGCAGCCCACGTGAGAATCGCGGCGAAGACGAAGCCCGCGGCACCGATGAGACCGGCCCACGCCTTCACGCTGCGTACCGCGATGGGGATCATCTCGTTGATCACCACGACGAGCAGGGCTCCCGCGGCAATCGACTGGATGATGGCCTGCAGGGAGTCTGGCACCCCGTAGAGCAGGGAGTAGCCGGCAGCGGCGAAGAAGGCTCCGACGACAACGATCAGCGAGAACCTCAGCAGGACACGACCCAGCATCATGCCGCCCGCCAGCAGCGCTGCGGCGACACCGATGGCCTCGGGGATCGCGGCGATGAAGACCGAGCCCACGAGGGCAGCGGACACACCGACGCTCGCGGTGTGCAAGGTCAGACCGATGGCGATCGACTCGGGTACGCCGTCGATGACCATGCCGATCGTGAGGTTGCGCGCCTCCTTAGCGGTCGCACCGTGCGACTCCACCGGTGGCTGGGCCGCGACTGCGCCCGCCACTGCCATCTCCTCCTCGATCTCGGCCTCGATGGCGACGCCGGGCTGCTCCGCCTCACCGCGACGCTCGAGGAAGGCGATGATCCCGAAGTAAATGAGGCAGCCGATCCCGATGCCGATGGCGGTGGGCAGGGCACCGGCCTCGTCGTAGGAGACCGAGACGAGATCCACGGAGACAGCGGAGATCACCGCGCCCGCGCCGAAGGCCATGAGCCCGCCGACGATCACCGGTCGTTGGAGCCCGGGGAACTTCCAGACGAGGAGCGCACCCACGAGGAGCGCGGACTGGGCGAGCGCCCCGAAGAGCGCTGCCTCGATCCATCCACCGTCAGGCATGCGCGGACGCTATACCCCGCCGCCCTTGCCGCCGCTGCCGATCAGGTGAACACGCATGCCATTGGTGGTGCCGGGGATACCCGGGGGCACACCGGCGACGATGACGACGCGGTCTCCGTAGGTGACCCGGCCAATGTCGAGCAGGGCTCGGTCGACCTGCACCACCATGTCATCGGTGTGAGCCACCGAGGGCACCAGGAAGGTCTCCACACCCCAGACGAGGGCGAGCTGGCTGCGTACGCGCGGGTTGGGCGTGAAGGCCAG
>JBEAQC010000117.1:0-5065 GCA_041164085.1 Actinomycetota bacterium | reverse complement strand
ACGTCGCTGCGGGCAAGGATCTCCTCGGGATCGCGATTGGGCATGGTGAAGAGGGCGAGATGGTCGACATCGCACCCCAGCGCGCCGAGGGCGGCATACGAGCGCGCGAGATACGACGCGTCGTCTCCGCTCGCCGTCATCACCAGGCACACCCGCGGGCGCTCGACGCCGGTGAGACGCAGGGCCTCGAGCATGAGGCCCCCGGGGCGCATCACGCCCCAGCGGTCGGTGGCCGTGAAGCCACCACTGGTCGCCAGGATCCTGCGGATCGTCATGACACCTCCGGGTGCGGGTTGAGGGCATCCACGATGCCGAGGTCCTCGAGAACGGCTTCCGCGGCTCGCCGGCCACTCACCAGGGCACCCTGGATCGACGAGGTGTCGCGATGGTCGCCCGCGACGTAGATCCCGGTCGGCATCCGCACAGGTCGCCGCAGGTCGAGTGGCACGGGCATGGCCGGGAGGGCGTAGGGGATGGGGTACGTCGCGATGAGATCCCAGCGAGATGTCGGTACGCCGTACATCCAACCGAGGTGATCGCGCACAGCGGCCTCGTGTGCGGTGCTCCCGCGCACGCCGAGCGCGGAGGCCGACACCAGCGCGCTGCCCGGTGGTGCGTACTCCGGCGCCGCATGGGTGAGCACGACAGTGTTGATCACCGGCCCGCGTCGCGCGCCGTCGAGTGTGAGCACGGCATCACCGTCGGCAAGACGTGAGGGATCGCCGTCGGGCCGGTAGTACCACGTCGTCACGGAGCGAGGCGCCGGCGCGCGGAGGCGTGGCACGAGTCGCTCCGCGGTTGCCGGATCGGTCGCGACGATCACCGCATCGGCGGTCACTTCGCCGCCGCCCGAGAGCACGACGCCGTGGGAGGACACCTCGGCCACCGGCATGTCCAGACGCACCTCGGTGCCCTCGGCGAGCTGCTCCGGGATGCGCTGCATGCCGCGTGCGGGCACACCCGGCGTGCCCTTGACGAAGGACCTCAGCACCAGATCCAGGAACCGGCGCGAGGTCGTGAGATCCGATTCGAGGAAGACCCCGGAGAGGAAGGGGCGCAGCAGACGCTCCATGAGCTGCCGATCGGCGCCTGCGCGACGCAGGGCCTCGGCGCTGGTGATGTCGGGCTCGGACCGCAGCGCCGCGGGGGAGCGCACGGCCCGCGACGCGGCGTACGCGGCGAATCGCGTGGTCGAGAAGGGAGAGCCGATCCGGGCGAGGAGCGATGACACGGCCCACGACGGCTCGCGCCGGGGGTCGGCCACCCGAGCGACCTGTCGGCGACCGCGTGGGCGCAGGACGATGCGCGCTCCCGCGACAAAGGTGCGCAGGTCGAGTGCGTCGTAGTCCAGGACTCGGCGGCCTTCGGGGTACGCCGGATTGTAGAGCTGGAAGCCGCGATCGAGTCGGAATCCATCGACGAGATCCGTGCGGATGCGTCCGCCGACGGCATCGGAGCTCTCGAGGACGACAACGTCGACGCCGCTGCGCCGCAGGTGCCGCGCTGCGGCGAGCCCGCTGACGCCCGCTCCGATGATGATCACCGACACGTCGCCCACCGTAGCCGCCTGTGGATAACCCACGGCATGGGAGTCGCGATGCGGTGCACGATGCGCACATGCGACACGACACGACCTCGATCACGACACTGCTGACCCTGCCGCCCGACCTCGTCGAGCGCGATCGCGTCCGCCGGCAGGCGCTGCGGGTGGGTGCCGTCGAGCATCCGGGCCTCGCTCCGTTGCGATCCGCGGACTTCGCCGGGGACGGACTGGCCCTAACCTGGGCGGTCCCCGTGGACAGTCACGCGATGGGCTCCGACGACGATGCGATCGCCGTGTTGGCCCCGATTGCCGCGGGCCTTGCCGTCCTGCACGATGCCGGCGTTGCCCACGGCGGCGTGACCGCCGATGCGGTGCATGTGTCCGGCGGTCGCGGTCTCATCACAGGATGGCGCCCGGGGGGCAGTCCCGCCGATGACGTCGCTGCCCTGGTCGGCATGCTCGATGCCGCTCTGCCGTCGCGATCGGTGGGCGCCGACGTCGTGCACCTTCTCGTTGCGGGTGTTGATCCCGATCCTGACGTGCGTCCGTCGATGGCACGCGTCGCGAGTGTCCTGGACGGCGCATCCCGGTGCGCCTCAACCCCCGTCTCCCCGCCGGCGCAGCGGCGCGCCCGGTTCGACGACGCGCTGCCCCCGCGCACCGCCCCGCCCGTGGCCGCCACGGTGCCCACGTCCCGGAGTGTGGAAGCCCCCCGTCACGACCGGCTCACACGACCCTCCGGATCAGGTCGCCATGCAGCGCCTCGCGCGCCGGCGGGGTGGCCCGGCAGGTCGGCCAAGCCGCCCCTGTCGGGCTCCAACGCATCCTTCGTCGCGCTGCCGCGCATTCCCTGGCGGTGGGGCGTCGCACTCGGCGGTGCCGCTGCTGTCGCGCTTCTCGGCATGTCGGCGCTGGGATCCAGCGGGTCCGCACAGGAGATCTGCCCCGCGCCGATGCCGGCGCAGGCGCCCGCTCAGGCGGGCGTGATCCGCTAACTGCCCGCAGCGGCCTGGGAGATCGCGTCGTCGATCGTGGGGTCGTTCCAGGTGAAGCCATCGCGCTCAAGCACCGTCGGGATCACCCGCTGGCTGCCGAGGACATCCTGAGAGAATTCCCCGAGGGCGATCTTGAGGGCGAACGCCGGGACCGGCAGGAGAGCGGGCCGGCCGAGCACCCGGCCCATCGCCGTAGTGACCTCAGCGTTCGTGACCGGCGTCGGGGCCGTGAGGTTGACCGGGCCCGAGTACCGGTCGTCGTCGAGAAGCGCCATGAGTGCGGAGACCTCGTCGCGCAGGGAAATGAAGGACCAGTACTGCGAGCCCGGGCCGATCTTGCCGCCGATGCCGGCCTTGAAGATCGGCATGAGGCGCTTCCAGGCGCCGCCGTGTGAGCTCACCACCAGGCCGGTGCGCGCGAAGGGCACGCGAATCCCCGCATCGACGGCCGGCCGCGCGGAGGCTTCCCACTCGGCCACGACGTCGGCGAGGAAGCCGGCGCCCTGAGGCGATTCCTCGGTGACGATGCGGTCGCCGGTGTCCCCGTAGTAGCCGATGGCGGAGCCGCTCACGAGCACGGCAGGCTTCGGATCCAGCGCGGCCGCTGCCTTGGCGATCGTCGTCGTGCCCTGCACGCGGGAGTCGCGGATCTCCGCCTTGTAGGCATCGGTCCAGCGCTTGTCGCCGACACCGGCACCGGCGAGGTGCACTATCCCGTGAACGCCGGCGAGGCCGGCCAGGTCGACATCTCCGCTGCGTGGATCCCAGCGCACTTCATCGGGGGCGGCGGGTGCACGGCGCACGAGCCGGATGACCTCATCTCCTCGTGCTCGCAGCGCGGGCACCAGGGCGGAGCCGATGAGTCCACTGGCTCCGGTGATGGCGACACGCATCATGCCCCCACGTCGGCGAAGGTGCCATCCTCAAGGCGGTTGCGCACGGCGCTGAGGAAGCGTGCGGCGTCGGCGCCGTCGACGAGGCGATGGTCGTAGGTGAGCGCGAGGTAGACCATGGAGCGGATGGCGATGACGTCACTGCCACCGTCGCTGATGACGACCGGGCGCTTGACGACGCTACCGGTGCCGAGGATGGCGACCTGCGGCTGGTTGATGATCGGGGTATCGAAGAGCGCGCCACGGCTGCCCGTGTTGGTGATGGTGAAGGTGCCCCCCGAGAGTTCGTCAGGCGAGACCTTGTTGGTCCGCGTGCGATCGGCCAGGTCGGTGATCCGTCGCGCCAGCCCGGCGACGCTGAGATCCCCGGCGTCACGCACCACCGGGGCAAGCAGTCCCCGGTCGGTGTCGACGGCGACGCCGAGGTTGACCTCACCGTGGTAGGTCACGGTGCCGGCAGCGACATCGATCGAGGCGTTGAGAGTCGGGAACGACGCGAGCGCCTCCACCGCGGCCTTGGCGAAGAACGGCAGGAAGGTCAGCTTCACGCCCTCGCGTGCCTCGAAGTCTCCCTTGGCGCGGTCACGCAGTTGAGCGATGCGCGTGACATCGACCTCGACGACCGTGGTGAGTTGGGCCGAGACCTGGAGGGACTCGACCATACGCTCGGCGATGACCTTGCGCAGGCGGGACAGCGGCTGCGTCGTGCCGCGCACGCTCGGTTGGGTCGTGGGGGTCGGGGCGGACACCGCGGGTGATGCAGCGGCACTCGCGGCGGGGGCCGGAACTGGAGCGGCCGCGCGCTCGGCGGCCGCGAGAACATCCTGCTTGCGGATGCGTCCGCCGACACCGGTGCCAGAGACGGTGGCAAGGTCGACACCCTTCTCCGCCGCGAGTTTGCGCACGAGCGGGGTGACGTAGGCCTCGTCATCGTCCGTGGGCGCTGGCGCAGCGGATGCCGCCGGGGCGGCGGGAGCAGGTGCCGCCGGAGCCGGAGCGGCCGGAGCCGGGGCAGCAGGAGCGGCCGGTGCGGGAGCCGGAGACGCAGCGGGCGCGGGTGCAGCGACGGCCGGAGCGGGGGGTGCTACCGCGGGCGCCGCGTCGAGCGCGCCGGCATCGCCGATCACGGCGAGCTCGGCGCCGACGGCGATCGTCGCGTCCTCGGGTACGCGGATGGCCAGGACTATCCCGCCGGCCGGTGCGGGGATCTCGGTGTCGACCTTGTCGGTGGAGACCTCGACGAGCGGCTCGTCGGCGGCGACGGTGTCGCCGACCTTCTTGAGCCAGCGCGTGACGGTGCCCTCGGTGACGGACTCACCGAGCGGGGGAAGCACAACGGAGATCGTTCCGGCCCCTCCGGTGGCGGCGGCCGCGGCGGGCGCAGCGGCGACCACGGGAGCGGGCGTGGGGGCAGCGGGCGCGGCCGCGCTCTCGGATGCGTCGCCGATCACGGCGAGTTCGGCACCCACCTCGACGGTCGCGTCCTCGGGCACGCGGATGGCGAGGATCACGCCACTGGCGGGCGCGGGAATCTCGGTGTCGACCTTGTCGGTGGAGACCTCGACCAGCGGCTCGTCGGCGGCGACGGTGTCGCCGACCTTCTTGAGCCAGCGCGTGACGGTGCCCTCGGTGAC
>JBEAQC010000116.1:0-33216 GCA_041164085.1 Actinomycetota bacterium | reverse complement strand
GCGCGCCAGGGTCGCTGGATCGAGGTCGACGTCGACACCTCTCTCGGCATGGTCACGGTGGTGTCGGCGTACGTGCACACGGGCGAAGCGCAGACTCCCAAGCAGGAGGAGAAGTTTCGCTTCCTCGATGCGATGGACCGTCGCCTGTCAGCCCTGCGTAGGCGAGCCACGCGCATGAAGTCACATGTCCTGGTGACCGGAGACTTCAACGTTGCGCACGCCGAGGTCGACATCAAGAACTGGAAGGGCAACCGCGACAAGGCGGGGTTCCTCCCCGAGGAACGCGCCTACCTCGACACGTGGTTCGGTGCACCGGGGGCCGCCAAGCGGGGGCCGTGGCATGACCTGGGCCGTGCGCTCGGGGGCCCGGGGCCGGGCCCCTACACCTGGTGGTCGTGGCGGGGACGAGGCTTCGACACCGACGGCGGCTGGCGGATCGACTACCAGATTGCGACAGGGGACCTCGCGGCGAACGCGCAGTCCGCCGTCGTGGGTAAGGCGCCGACCTATGCGGAGAGGTGGAGCGACCATGCCCCTCTCACCGTCTCCTTCGGCTAGGACCGCGTATCCTCAGTCTGGTGAGCGACCTCTGGGTCAACATTGCGCTCGTCCTGGTCTTCATCCTCATCGGGAGTTTCTTCGCCGCGGCCGAGATCGCGCTGGTCTCCCTGCGAGAGAGCCAGGTGGAGCGTCTCTCGGAGCGCGGACGTCGGGGGCGCACCCTCGCGTCCCTCGTGCGCGACCCGAATAGGTTCCTCGCCGCCGTCCAGGTGGGCGTCACGCTGGCGGGCTTCATCTCTGCCGGCTTCGGTGCCTCCCAGATCGCACCTGCGCTCTCTCCCGTACTCGAATCCTGGGGCCTTTCGGAAGGCTGGGCTTCTGCTCTTGCGTTCATCGTGGTCACCATCGTCATCGCCTACATCTCGTTGGTCATTGGTGAACTCGTGCCCAAGCGAATCGCGCTGCAGCGTGCCGAGTCCACCGCGCTGATCCTCGCCGGACCGGTCGACCTCCTGGCTCGTGTCACCCGTCCCTTCATCTGGCTGCTCTCGGTGTCGACGAACGCGCTCGTCCGGCTCCTGGGTGGTGACCCAACCACCGGCAAGGAGCAAATCACCGGCGAGGAGTTGCGCGACATCGTCGCCGCCACGGAGGAGCTGACGGCGGAGGAGCGCGCGCTCATCGATGATGTCTTCGACGCCGGAGACCGCGAGTTGCGCGAGGTCATGCTTCCGCGCACGGAGGTCGCGTTCCTGGACGCGTCCACTCCGGTCCGTGAGGCGGCCCTCGAGGTATCCGATGCTCCTCATTCGCGCTATCCGGTCATCCGCGGATCCGCCGACGATGTCGTCGGCGTTGTGCATATCCGCGACCTGCTCACCCGGGAGGCGGATCGATCACGCGTGGGCGACCTGGCGCGCGAGACGGCCTTCTTCCCCGGCACGAAGCAGGTCATCCCGGCACTCACGGAGATGCGCAGGCTGCGCCAGCATCTGGCTATCGTCGTCGACGAGTACGGCGGCACGGCGGGAATCGTCACCCTCGAGGACCTCGTCGAGGAACTCGTCGGGGATATCCGAGACGAGTACGACACCGAGTTGGGTGGTTCTCGGACCGATGTCGATGGCTTGCTCAACCTCGAGGACTTCGCCGATGAGACCGGCGTCACCTTGCCCGAGGGCCCGTATGAGACGGTCGCGGGCTTCGTGGTTTCCGAGCTGGGCGCGCTGCCGACGATCGGAGCGACAGTCGAGGTGGCCGGTCACGTCCTCACCGTGACCGAGCTCGACGGTCGGCGTGTGGCTCGGATCGAGGTTGCGCCGCTCGAGGAGGACGGCCCAGCGGAGAGCGACGAGGCCGCGCTGCCAGAATGACGCCATGTCGGAGATCCCCGTGTTCAATCCGCCGCGTGTCCTGTCCGGGATCCAGCCGACGGCCGACTCCTTCCAGATCGGCAACTACCTCGGGGCGCTTCGCCGCTGGGTGAGCCTTCAGGACTCCCATGACGCCTTCTACTGCGTCGTCGATCAGCACGCGATCACGGTGGAGCACGACCCGCAGGTCCTGCGTCACCGCACGCTGCTGTCCTTTGCGCAGTTGCTCGCGGTCGGGCTGGATCCGCAACGCTCCACGGTCTTCGTCCAAAGTCACGTGCCGGAGCACGCACAACTCGCCTGGATCCTTGAGTGCCTGACCGGATTCGGCGAGGCCTCCCGCATGACGCAGTTCAAGGACAAGTCACAGCGGGAGGGCAATGATCGCGCGACCGTGGGCCTCTTCACCTATCCCGTGCTGCAGGCTGCTGACATCCTCATCTACCAGGCGGCCGGGGTCCCGGTCGGTGAGGACCAGCGGCAGCACCTCGAGTTGACCCGTGATCTAGCCCAGCGCTTCAACGCGACATACGGTCCGACCCTGGTTGTCCCCGAGCCGCTCATCGTCAAGGACACGGCCAAGGTCCTCGACCTGGCCGACCCGACAGCCAAGATGAGCAAGTCCTCGCCTACCGGTTGCATCTTCCTGCTGGACGATCCGAAGGTCACGCGCAAGAAGATCATGTCGGCCGTCACGGATTCCGATCGCGACATCCGCTTCGATCCGGAGGCCAAGCCAGGAGTGTCCAATCTGCTGACGCTGCTCGCATCCTTCAATGGGAGAAGCGTGGATGAGGTGGTCCTGGGCTACGAGGGGCGCGGATACGGCGACCTCAAGAAGGACGTTGCCGAGGTCGTCGTGGACTTCTGCACCGATTTCCAGGGACGTGTGGAAGCCCTGATGTCAGATCCTGGGGAACTCAACCGGCTCGTGCGCCTCGGTGCCGATCGCGCTCGCGACGCGGCGACTCCCACTCTCGCAGCCGTCTACGACCGCGTGGGCTTCGTGCCCCTGCCCTGACCGACGAGGCGGCAGAGCCACCGGTCCCGGGGAGCCGTCCCTGTCGTGCCAGCCCATCGAGTCGTGACGTCGACCGAACGGCTTGCTCCGTCCGGTGTCGCAGATCAACCTCGCGCGAAGTCGTGCTCGCTGTCAGCGTTGGTGTCGGACGCATCGCCTTGTCGGGCTCGGCGCCCACCCTGGCGGGGAGCCGGCCCGCGCAGGCTGCGCAGGCCGAGGACAACCAGCATGAGACCGACGATCATGGCGCCGACGAGGGTCCAGACCCAGCCCCACGGAGTGGAGGTGCCCGTGGCCCCATCGGTCCCGGCAGCGAGGGTGGTGGCTTCCGCGTCGTCGACGAGGGCCGGATCGGCCCCTTCGGACGCGGTGCCGCCCGCCTGGTCGTCGACGACAGCGGGGTCGTCCTGGATGGGATCGACGAGATAGCCGACGGGCGTGACGGCATCGATGTTGGCAAAGCCCCAGTCCAGCAGGGCCGAGGCTGACGGATAGATCTCGCCCTCGATATTGAGCAACGTCACGACCAGGCTCGTGCCGCCGCGCTCGGCTGCACCGACGAATGTCCGTCCCGCCTCGGTGGTCCAGCCCGTTTTCACGCCGATGGCGCCGTCGTAGCCCTGGATGAAGAGGGGATTCTGGGTGGCAATGGGCATTGTGGGCCGGGGGTCGCCGGGTTGCTCGGGCATGTAGCCGGGGAAGTCCTCAATGACTCGGGTGTTGACGTACTCGAAGAAGTCGGGCCGCGCCAGTCCTTCGCGGGCGATGAGCGCGAGGTCGTAGGCCGAACTGACCTGCCCCTCCGCGGGCAGGCCACTCGTGTTGACCGCGACGGTGTCGTAGGCCTGGAGTCGCTGCGCCTCCTCGTTCATCTGCGCCACGCTGAGCTCGAGGCCACCATTCGCTGAAGCAAGGGCCGACGCGCAGTCGTTGCCGCTCTGCATCATCAGGCACAGGAAGAGTTCCTGAGCCGTGTACGTCGCTTCCTCGACCAGTCCGACGCGGCTGCCCTCGACAGCAACATCGTCGTACGTGGTTGTGTAGACCAGGGCGGGGTCGAGCTGCTGCGTGAGCGTGAGCAGGGTCAACGTCTTGAGGACTGAGGCCGGGGGCCGCTGGATATGGGGAGCCTTCGCGGCCAGGATCGCGCCGCTCTCGAGATCGGCGAGCACCCACGCGGTCACGGGCACATCGGGGAGGGGATCCGCGGTCGGACCGGGATCGACGATCACGTCGCTGCCGGTGAGCAGGGGGCCACCGATGGGCTCGGCCGATGCGCTCGGCATGCCCACCGCGAGCAGGGTGGCACTCAGCAGGGCGGCGGCGGCGAGGCCGTGGGAGCGACGCATGGTGCGCCTAGCCTAACGACGGGTGGAGGCTCGATGCGCGACCAGAGGATGCGCCACGCCGCGCGTCAGACGCGGCGGAAGATCAGGGCGCGCTTCACCTGCTGGATGGCCTTGGTCACCTCGATGCCACGGGGGCAGGCGTCGGTGCAATTGAAGGTCGTCCGGCAGCGCCAGACTCCCTCCTTCTCGTTGAGGATCTCCAGGCGAGTCTCGGCTGCGGCGTCGCGCGAGTCGAAGATGAAGCGGTGTGCAGCGACGATCGCGGCGGGGCCGAAGTACTGACCGTCGGTCCAGAAGACCGGGCACGATGTCGTGCAGGCGGCGCAGAGGATGCACTTGGTTGTGTCGTCAAAGACCGTGCGCTCTTCGATCGACTGCAGCCGCTCTTTGGTGGGCTCGTGCCCATCGGTGATCAGGAACGGCTTCACGGCTCGATAGGCCGCGAAGAACGGCTCCATGTCGACGACAAGGTCCTTCTCCAAGGGAAGGCCCTTGATGGCTTCGACGGTGATCTCGCCCGTGCCGAGGTCCTTGATCAAGGTCTTGCACGCGAGCCGGTTGCGACCGTTGATGCGCATCGCGTCCGACCCACAGATGCCGTGGCCGCAGGAGCGACGGAAGGTCAGGGTGCCGTCCTGCTCGCCCTTGATCTTCATGAGCGCATCAAGGACGCGATCCGTGGGGTACGCCGAGACGACGTACTCCTCCCAGTGCGGCTCCTCATCGAGCTCGGGGATGAAACGGCGGATCTTGAACGTGACGTCGCGCGGCTCGATCCGCTCGGGTGTCTCGGCGCTCGCGGGGGACTCCAGGGTGGCGGTCATCAGTACTTGCGCTCCATCGGCTGGTAGCGGGTCATCGAGACGGGCTTGTAGTCGACGCGGACTCCGGACTCATCGCCTGCACCGGGGATCCGATAGGCCATCGTGTGGCGCATGTAGTTGACGTCGTCGCGATTGGGGTAGTCCTCGCGTGCGTGGCCGCCACGGGACTCCTTGCGCTCGAGAGCGCCCACCACAGTGACCTCTGCCAGATCGAGGAGGAAGCCGAGCTCGATCGCCTCGAGGAGATCGGTGTTGTAGCGCGCACCCTTGTCCTGGACGGCCACATGGCGGTAGCGACGGCGGAGGTCATGGATGTCGGTGAGGGCCTGCTTGAGGGTGGCCTCGGTGCGGTAGACCTGCGCGTTGAGGTCCATCGTCTGCTGCAGGTCGCGGCGGATGGCCGCGACGCGCTCGCCACCGGTGCCCGAACGCAGTCCCTCGACAAGAGCGATCGTGTATTCCTGCGGATCGTCGGGCAGCGGGACAAAGTCATGGGAGTTGGCGAAGTCTGCGGCCGCGATGCCCGCACGACGGCCGAAGACGTTGATGTCGAGCAGGGAGTTGGTGCCGAGCCGGTTGGCTCCGTGGACGGACACGCAGGCCACTTCGCCGGCGGCGTAGAGCCCCGGCACCACGGTGTCGTTGTCGCTGAGGACCTCGGTCTCGACGTTGGTCGGGATGCCGCCCATGGCGTAGTGGGCCGTGGGGAAGACGGGAACGAGTTCGGTGACCGGATCGACGCCAAGGTAGGTGCGTGCGAACTCGGTGATGTCCGGCAGCTTGGCCTCGATCTGCTCCTTGGGTAGGTGAGTGAGATCGAGGTAGACGTAGTCCTTGTCTGGTCCCGCCCCCCGACCCTCACGAACCTCGGCGACCATCGCTCGCGCCACCATGTCGCGTGGCGCGAGATCCTTGATCGTGGGGGCAACGCGCTCCATGAAGCGCTCACCGGTCGCGTTGCGCAGGATTCCGCCCTCGCCGCGGGCGCCCTCCGTGAGCAGGACACCCAGCCCGGCCAGGCCCGTCGGGTGGAACTGGTAGAACTCCATGTCCTCGAGTGGGAGGCCGCGGCGGTAGGCGATCGCCATGCCGTCGCCCGTGAGCGTGTGGGCGTTGGACGTGGTCTTCCAGACCTTGCCGTAGCCACCGGTCGCGAAGATGACCGCCTTGGCGTGGAACACATGGATGGCGCCCGTCGCGAGCTCGTATGCGACGACGCCCGCGGTCTCCTGGCGCCCATCGCGCTCGACGAGGATGAGGTCGAGGACGTAGAACTCGTTGTAGAACTCGACGCCCTCCTTGACGCAGTTCTGGTATAGCGTCTGCAGGATCATGTGACCTGTGCGGTCGGCGGCGTAGCAGGCGCGACGGACGGCGGCCTCGCCGTGATTGCGCGTGTGTCCGCCGAAGCGGCGCTGGTCGATCCGGCCCTCAGGGGTCCGGTTGAAGGGCAGCCCCATCTTCTCGAGGTCGATGACAGCGTCGATGGCTTCCTTGCACATCACCTCGGCAGCATCCTGGTCGACGAGGTAGTCGCCGCCCTTGATGGTGTCGAAGGTGTGCCACTCCCAGTTGTCTTCCTCGACGTTGGCGAGGGCAGCACACATGCCTCCCTGGGCGGCCCCGGTGTGGCTGCGAGTCGGGTAGAGCTTGGTGAGCACTGCGGTGCGGGCTCGCTTGGTGGACTCGAGGGCAGCGCGCATGCCGGCTCCGCCGGCACCCACGATCACGACGTCGAACTTGTGCGTCTGCATGGTGCTCCTAGCCGATGGTCGGGTCGAAGGTGAAGATGACGAGCGTCCCGAGAAGGATGATGAAGGCCGAGGAGACGTAGAGGAGCATCTTGAGCCAGAAGCGGGTCTGGTCGCGCTCCGCGTAGTCGTTGATGATGGTGCGCAGTCCGTTGGTGCCGTGCAGCATCGCGAGCCACAGCATGGCAAGATCCCAGATCTGCCAGAAGGGGCTCGCCCATCGCCCTGCGACGAAGGCGAAGTTGATCCGCTGCACGCCCCCGTCGAGGATGTTCATGATGAAGAGGTGTCCGAGGACCAGGAAGACCAGGACGACGCCGGACACGCGCATGAAGAGCCAGGCGTAGAGCTCGAAGTTGCTCCGCTGTCGATTGCGTCCGCCCGATGATGACGACAGCGCGAAGGAACGGTCGGCGACGCTCATGGTGTCGCTCCGAAGAGCGCCTCGACGGTATGTCGCATCATGTAGTAGGTGCCGGGCACCATGACCACGGCCCAGATGCCCACGACGCCCCAGAGCATCTGGCGCTGGTAGCGGGGTCCGCGTGACCAGAAGTCAACCGCGATCACGCGCAGGCCATTGAGTGCGTGGTAGAGCACGGCACCCACGAGGCCCACCTCGAGGAGGTTGACGATCGGGGTCTTGTAGGTCGCGATGACGATGTCGTAGGCCTCAGGGGAGACCCGGACAAGGGCCGTGTCGAGCACGTGGACATAGAGGAAGAAGAAGACGGCGATGCCGGTGATGCGCTGGGCAACCCAGGACCACATGCCCTGGCCCCCGCGATAGAGCGTGCCCACAGAGACGGTGGCCACTTCGCCTCCTCACCGGGTCCGCATGGAGTCGACTCCTCCAACGCTCCTTCATGCTAGTCCGCCTTGACCCTCTCGGCAGGACGGGGTGAGCGAGGTCACGTTGGGTTGCTCGCCCTAGTCTGGCGCCATGACCACGGAGTCGGGGCTGCCCATCGCCCCGGTCTACGGACCCGACGACCTCCCCGGATTCGACCCCGCGTCCCGTCTGGGAGCGCCGGGGGAGTTCCCCTATGCCCGGGGCGTCTACCCCTCGATGTACACCGGCCGCCCCTGGACCATGCGTCAGTACGCCGGTTTCGGTACGGCCGCCGAGTCCAATGAGAGGTATCGGCAGCTCTTGGCGGCGGGGACAACGGGCCTTTCGGTGGCCTTCGACCTGCCGACCCAGATGGGCTACGACTCCGATGCCCCCATCGCCCACGGCGAGGTGGGGAAGGTGGGTGTCGCCATCGACACCATCGACGACATGAGAGTTCTCTTCGACAAGATCCCCCTGGATCAGGTGTCGACGTCGATGACGATCAATTCCCCGGCCGCGATCCTGCTCCTGCTCTACCAGTTGGTTGCCGAGGAGCAGGGCGTCCCGGGCAGCGCTCTCAACGGCACGATCCAAAACGACGTGCTCAAGGAGTACATCGCACGGGGGACCTATATCTATCCGCCGGCTCAGTCGCTGCGTCTCATCACGGACATCTTCTCCTACTGCCGCGAGGAGCTTCCCCGCTGGAACACCATCTCCATCTCCGGCTATCACATGGCCGAGGCGGGGGCGACGCCCGCGCAGGAGATCGCCTTCACCCTCGCCAACGGGGTGGAATACGTCCGCGCTGCCCTCGCCTCCGGGCAGGACATCGACGAGTTCGCCCCGCGTCTGGCGTTCTTCTTCGTCGCGCGAACGACGTTCCTGGAAGAAGTCGCGAAGTTCCGCGCAGCGCGACGCATCTGGGCGCGCATCATGCGCGATGAGTTCGGCGCCAAGGACCCAAAGTCGATGATGCTGCGCTTCCATACCCAGACCGCCGGCGTGCAACTCACCGCTCAGCAGCCCGAGGTGAATCTCGTGCGGGTGGCGATCCAAGCCATGGGCGCCGTTCTCGGCGGTACCCAGTCTCTGCACACCAATTCCTTCGACGAGGCGATCGCGCTGCCCACCGAGAAGGCTGCCCGGCTCGCCTTGAGGACTCAGCAGGTGCTGGCCTTCGAGTCCGATGTCACCAGCACCGTGGATCCGTTCGCCGGCTCGTACGCGATCGAGTCGATGACCGACGACATCGAGGCGGCCGTACTCCAACTCATGGCTCAGGTCCAGGAGCACGGCGGCGCTGTCGCGGCGATCGAGGAGGGCTTCCAGAAGTCCGAGATCGAGAAGTCCGCATACGCGGTCATTCAGGAGATCGATGCTGGTGAGCGCATCGTCGTCGGCGTCAACCGCTTCACCGTGGACGACGAGGAGCCGTACGAGCCGCTGCGGGTAGACCCCACCATCGAGGCGGAGCAGCGCGCTCGACTCGATCGCGTGCGATCCGAGCGCGATCAGGTGGCGGTCGATGCCGCTCTCGCCCGCATCCGCGAGGCCGCGGCAGGCACCGACAACCTGCTCTATCCGATGCGCGATGCCCTGCGCGCTCGCGCGACGGTGGGCGAGGTGAGCGACGCTCTCCGGGACGTATGGGGCGTCTACACCCCCACGGACGCGTTCTGACCATGGCGGCGGACACGCTCCTCATCCGCCAAGCGCGATTCGCACTGATGCGCGACGAGTCGGGTGACTTCGCCGAAGGCGTCGACATTGTCATCGAAGGCGGTCGCATCGCCGAGATCGGCCGAGGCATCGCCGACGCGAGCACGACCATCGAAGGACGCGACCTGCTCGTGATGCCAGGCTTGGTCAACCTGCATACCCATTTGGCCATGACGCTCCTGCGCGGGATCGCTGAGGAAGTCGACCTCCAGGGCTTCCTCGAACGAGTCTGGGCCGAGGAGGCCCGACTCATGGACGCCAAGGGCGTTTACACGGGCACGCGCCTGGGAGCCCTGGAAGCGCTGCTCGGTGGTACGACGACCGCGCTCGACATGTATCTCCACCCGCGCGAGGCTCATCGCGCGGCAGTTGAGGTGGGTCTGCGCCATGTGACCGGACCGCTGTTCTTCTCTTTCAGCGGCCCAGACCACTTGGAGTGGGACGAGCGTATGTCGCTTGCTCGCGGATGGCCCGAGACCCTCGCGTCACTGGGCGGCCCCTTCGTGCCGCCTGCCCTCATGCCGCACGCTGCCTTCACCGTGGGCGTTGACCATCTGTCGGAGATTGCGGCTTTGGCACGAGAGCAGGACGCCCTCGTGCACACCCACGCGTCGGAGAATGATCGCGAGAATCACGACACTGTCGAGGCCACGGGTATGCGTCCGGTGGCCGCCCTAGACGCCTCGGGAATCCTGGCACTCGGTCCCATCCTCGGGCACGGCGTTCGCCTCGATGAGAGTGATCGCGCGCTCCTCGCCAAGACGGGGACATCCGTGGCCCACTGCCCGGGGTCCAATCTGAAACTTGCGAGCGGTGCAGCCGATATCGTCGGCTACCGCGACCAGGGCATTCGGGTCGGCATCGGCACGGACGGATGCTCGTCGAGCAATGACCTGGACATGTTCGCCGCCATGCGACTGACCGCCAACCTCGCGCGTCTGGTGCGCGATGATCCTGCGGCCCTATCCGCTCGCGATGTCGTCCGTGCCGCCACCGTCGAGGGAGCGCTCGCCGTGGGCCTTGCGGACCGGATCGGCACCGTCGAGGTGGGCAAGGAGGCAGATCTCATCGCCATCGACCTGAACGCCCCGCACCTCGTCCCCCTTCACGATCCCTACACCTCCGTGGTCTTCAGCGCCGGCAGGTCCGATGTGCGCCACGTCTTCGTTGCCGGTGAGCCGGTCGTGATCGACCGCCGATCCACGCGCGTCGACCACGCTGAGGTCATGTCTGAGGCTCTGCGCGTCGTCGCCACGGCATGAGTCGTGTCCGCGCGCTTCCTTGACCTGTACCCCCGTACCGCGCATACCCCCTATGCCCCAGGGCGGTGCAGCACCGCGCTGACGGGACTGAAGTGACGATTGGGAATGTGAACGTCTCCCGAGCGGCGCAACATTTCGGTCACGGGAAGTGGGGCCCGACCGGAAGGACCCCATCCGTGTATAGGTTGACGTCATTGACCATCCTCCGGACTATCGGCGGTGCCGATCCGGAGCCTTCTAAGGAGGATCCATCGTGCGTAAGACGCTCGGTGTTATCGCGGGTATGAGTGCCGCTGCACTCGCCCTTGCTGCCTGCGGCAGCGCCCCCGACTCGGGAAGCTCGTCGTCTGCGGCCCCCGCGCCTGAGTCGTCCTCGGCCGCTCCGGAGTCGTCATCAGCTGCGCCCGAGCCTGAGGCTGCATACAAGGCGTGCATGATCTCTGACGCTGGCGGCTTCGACGATCGCTCGTTCAATGAGACGGCGTACGCCGGTCTCATCGCGGCAGAGGCAAGCCAGGGTGTCGAGGTGCTCGCTCTCGAGAGCGGCTCCGACGCTGACTACCAGCCCAACATCAACCAGGCCGTGCAAGAGGGCTGCAACATGATCGTCACCGTCGGCTTCCTCCTCGGTGACGCGACCGACGCTGCGGCGCAGGCCAACCCCGATGTGGACTTCGCCATCGTCGACTACGCCTACGAGGCTCCGTCGGACAACCTCAAGGGCCTGGTCTTTGCGACCGAGCAGTCGTCCTTCCTCGCCGGATTCCTGGCCGCGGGCATGACCGAGACGGGCGTTGTCGGCACCTACGGTGGCATCCCGATTCCCTCGGTGACCGCCTTCATGAGCGGCTTCTACCAGGGTGTGACGTACTACAACGAGATCAAGGGCACCGACGTCGAAGTCCTTGGTTGGGATCCGACCGATGTCGAGAAGGGCACCTACGCGGGTGGCTTCGACGATCAGAACAAGGGCAAGCAGATCGCGAAGAACTTCATCCAGCAGGGTGCGGACATCATCTTCCCCGTCGCCGGTCCCGTCGGCCTCGGTAGTGCAGCCGAGGCGCAGGCCGTCGACGGTGTCTCGATCATCTGGGTCGACACCGACGGCTGCATCAGCGCCGAGCAGTACTGTGATGTCTTCCTCACCAGCGTGATGAAGGGCCTAGACGTCTCGGTCGAGGCCAGCATCGCCAGCGGGGTGGACGGCACCTTCACGAATGAGCTCTACGTCGGCACCCTGGCCAATGGCGGCACCAAGCTCGCGCCGTTCAACCAGTTCGATGGCGACGTCCCCGCCGAGCTCAAGGCGGAGCTGGAGGCGGTCGCGGCCGCCATCATCGACGGGTCCATCACCGTCACTCCGTAACCTGACAGTCAGAATTCCCCGGCGCGCCCGGGACGTGAGCACTAGGCTCCCGTCCCGGGCGCGCTGTCATCGCAGGTGAGGCTGAGAGGGGAGAGATGCAGCTCGAGCTTCGAGGCATCACGAAACGCTTTGGCGACCTCGTGGCCAATGACGACATCTCCTTGACCATTGAGCCCGGGCAGATTCACGCGCTCCTTGGGGAGAACGGCGCGGGCAAGAGCACCTTGATGAACATCCTCTACGGCCTGCTGCGCCCTGATTCGGGCGAGATCATCGTGGACGGCTCACCTGTTGCCTTCTCGAGCCCCGCTGACGCCATCAAGGTCGGCATCGGCATGGTCCACCAGCACTTCATGCTGGTCCCCGTCTTCACGGTTGCGCAGAACGTCGAACTCGGTGACGAACGCGTCGGGCCCCTCGGCATCCTGAAGACGTCAGAAGCCGAGGACGCGGTGCGCGAGGTCTCGCAGCGCTTCGGCCTCGAGGTCGATCCGGCTGCGGTAGTCGAAGACCTGCCCGTCGGCATTCAGCAGCGCGTAGAGATCATCAAGGCACTCACCCGTGACGCGGCATGCCTCATCCTCGACGAGCCCACGGCCGTGCTGACGCCACAGGAGACGGATGAGTTGCTCACCATCATCCGAGGGCTGCGCGACTCAGGCAAGAGCATCGTCCTGATCACGCACAAGTTGCGCGAGGTGCGCGAGGCAGCGGACGTCATCACCGTTATCCGCCGGGGGCGCGTCGTAGCGACCGCGATCCCTCCGAGCACATCGGAGACCGAACTCGCTGCGCTCATGGTCGGACGCGAGGTGAGCCTCACCGTCGATCGAGGCACGTCAGCGCCGGAGGCCCCAACTCTGCAGGTACGCGGTCTCACCGTCTACGACGCCTCGGATCGCGCGGTCGTCGATGACGTGTCCTTCGATGTCCGAGCCGGTGAGATCCTGTGTGTGGCAGGAGTCCAGGGCAACGGCCAGACGGAGTTGGTCGAAGCGCTCATGGGACTCCAGGACCGTGTGGTGGGCGAGATCGAGGTGGGGGGCACGGTCACCTCGCACCCAGAGACCCGCCGCATGCTTGGACTCGGTGTCGGCTACGTCCCCGAGGACCGTGAAGAGGACGGACTGGTGTCCACCTTCAGTCTCGCCCAGAACCTCGTCCTCGACACGATCTCCACCTCGCGCTGGAGCCGGTACGGCGTCGTCGACTACGCGCGCATCGATGCCGGTGCCCGTGAGTTGCTCCAGCAGTTCGACGTACGCGCCCGCGATGCCTACGTCACCGCGGGAACGCTGTCCGGCGGCAATAAGCAAAAGGTCGTCCTCGCTCGCGAGCTCTCCCGCGATCTCACGGTCCTCATCGCGGCCCAGCCGACCCGCGGTCTCGATGTCGGCTCGATCGAATTCGTCCATCGACGACTGATCGAGGTGCGGGACTCCGGTGTGGCCGTCCTCATCGTCTCGACCGAACTCGATGAGGTCTATGCGCTGGCGGACAGGATCCTTGTGATGTACCAGGGCCGAGTTGCAGGAATTGTCGGGAGGGACACTCCACGCGATGACCTCGGCATGCTTATGGCGGGGGTGGTGCCGGCGTGAGCGAAGACCGCAGCGAAAGCCCGAGTCCCATCCTGGACAGCCGCACGCGAGACACCCTTCACCCTCCGGCAGAGCCGCCGCCGGGCACGTCCGCCGAGATCCGCCGCTCCGTCCTCGGCATGAACCTGCTGGTGTCGTTCCTGGCGGTCGTGCTCGCCTTGCTCATCGGCGGGGTGCTCATCGTCGTCTCCTCACCTGAGGTCCTTGCGGCCGCGTACTACTTCTTCGATCGACCGGCAGATACCTTCCAGGCCATCTGGCAGACGCTCTCCTCGGCGTACTCCGCGCTCTTCCAGGGCGCGATCGTCAACCTGAGCGCGCTCAGCGAAGGTGACCTGGCTCGGGCCTTCTACCCCCTGTCCGAGAGCATCACCATCGCTTCGCCCCTCATCGTCGCGGGCTTGGCCGTCGCGATCCCCTTCCGCGCGGGACTGTTCAACATCGGTGCTCAGGGACAGATGACGTTCGCGGCCATCGGCGGAGGCTACGTCGGGTTCGCCCTGGCGCTGCCGGCTGGACTGCACCTGGCGGCATCGATCATCGTCGCGATGGCGTTCGGAGCATTCTGGGCTGGTATCGCCGGCTTCCTCAAGGCGCGCACCGGCGCGCATGAGGTCATTACGACGATCATGCTCAACTACATCGCTCTCTATCTGCTCAGCTGGGTCCTCAACCAGGACTGGTTCCAGCGCGAGGGGCGCAACGACCCGATCAGCCCCATCCTCTCGGACACGGCGGTCTTCCCGAATCTCTTCGGATCCAGCCTCCGCATCCATGGCGGATTCCTTGCCGCGCTCGTCGCGGTCGTCGTCATGTGGTGGGTTCTCAACCGCACCACGCTTGGCTTCCGCATCAACACGGTGGGGGCGAATGCATCCGCCGCGCGCACAGCCGGCATGAACGTCGGCCGCACCTGGATCATCGCGATGCTGCTCGGCGGTGCGATGGCTGGACTCGCGGTGACCATGAACGTCAATGGCACGGACAAGGTGGTTACGGCCGGGGTGGTCGGCGCCATCGGCTTCGATGCCATCACGGTGGCCCTGCTCGGCCGCGCGTCGCCCTTCGGCGTGCTCTGGGCCGGGCTGCTCTTCGGTGGCCTGCGAGCCGGAGGCCTCACGATGCAGGCCCAGACCGGGACGCCCATCGACATCGTGCTCGTGCTCCAGGCGCTCATCGTCCTCTTCATTGCGGCGCCGGCTCTCGTGCGGGCGGTCTTCCGGATCCGGGGTGGCTCATCCGAAGCGATGTCCCTCGCGAAGGGATGGAACGGATGAGCGCTGTCATGACCCCGATCCCCGAGGCGCCCGCCATCGCGCCGGTCTCTCCGCGCCGCCCGCTGATCATGATCGCGATCGCGGTCGTCCTCGGCGGACTCTTCACCTGGCTTGCACCGGCCGATCAGGTGACGACCTTCATCTTCAACCTCGGTGAGCAGTTCTTTGAGATTCCCGATTGGGCGGTCAACTCGCGTGCTGCAGCCGGTGCCTTCGCCGTGATCGCGATCATCGCGGCCGCC
Source organism: Actinomycetota bacterium (assembly GCA_041164085.1). Lineage (GTDB taxonomy): Bacteria > Actinomycetota > Actinomycetes > S36-B12 > S36-B12 > Mxb001. The sequence continues at coordinate 18,092 of JBEAQC010000116.1, read as the reverse complement.
GTGGCCTGGCCGCTCCACATGCGTCGCCGAAGCGTGCTCTGGCCCTCCTTCGTCATGGGCGCTGCCCTCGTTATGTCGTTCCTGTCGTGGGTCGCGGCCGATGAGCGCCTCCCCGTCACTGGATTGCTCCAGGGCTCCCTGCTCCTCGCTGTGCCCCTTGTCTTCGGTGCGATGGCGGGCGTGCTGTGCGAGCGCTCCGGTGTCATCAACATCAACATCGAGGGCCAATTGCTCGCGGGTGCCTTCATGGGTGCGGTCATCGGCTCACTCACCGTCAACGTCTATCTCGGCCTTGTCGCCGCACCTCTCGCGGGTGCGCTCATCGGAGTGCTTCTGGCCGTCTTCGCCACGCGCTACTTCGTGGACCAGGTCGTCGTCGGCGTCGTACTCAACGTGCTCGTCATCGGCCTGACCGGATTCCTCTACAGCCGTTTCCTCTCGGAGGACCCTGACAGGTGGAACAACCCCCCTCGACTGCCCAACATCACCATTCCGGTGCTGTCGGAGATACCCGTCGTCGGCCCGGTGATGTTCGAGCAGAACCTCATCGTCTATCTGATGTACATCACCGTCATCCTCGTGCAGGTGGGTCTCTTCTCGACCCGATGGGGGTTGCGCGTGCGCGCCGTGGGCGAGCATCCCGATGCCGCCGACTCCGTGGGCATCCGCGTCAACTCCGTGCGATTCCGCACGGTCGTCCTGGGAGCAGCGGTTGCCGGCCTCGGCGGGGCGTTCTTCACGCTCGGCTCGGTCGGAGCATTCGGGCGCGAGATGACCGCGGGAAATGGCTTCATCGCACTCGCCGCCGTCATCTTCGGCCGCTGGACGCCGCTGGGCTCCCTGGGTGCGGCCCTGCTCTTCGGTTTCGCCTACAACTTGCAGAACGTCCTGTCCATCATCGGCTCTCCCATCCCCAGCCAGTTCCTTCTCATGGCGCCCTATCTCGTCACGCTCATCGCAGTCGTCGGGCTGGTCGGCAAGGTCAGAGCCCCGGCGGCGGACGGCATTCCCTTCCGCAAATCGACCTAGGGTGGGCGCCATGGACATCGATTGGACTGCGCTCCGCACCTCTGCGATCGACATCATGGGTCGCGCATACGCGCCGTACTCGCGCTTCAAGGTGGGCGTCGCAGGGCTCGTCGATGACGGACGCATCGTGACCGGATGCAATGTCGAGAACGCCGCCTATGGGGTGGGACTGTGTGCCGAATGCGGGATGGTGTCGGAGCTTCACGCCACCGGTGGGGGTCGGCTCGTCGCGGTCGCCTGCGTAGATCAGCACGGTGATCCCCTGATGCCGTGCGGCCGATGCCGCCAACTGCTCTGGGAGCACGGGGGTGCCGACTGCCTGCTCGCGACCCCCGAGGGCGTCCTTCCCATGCGCGACGTGCTGCCTCAGGCCTTCGGTCCGGAGGATCTGGTGGCGCGCCGCGAGGATCGACCGTGAGCGCAGACGATCCGTTCACCGCGGTCGACCTCATCCGCACGAAGCGTGATGGCGGAACCCTGACTGGTGAGCAGATCGACTGGCTGATTGACGCCTACACGCGCGGCTCCGTCCATGACGAGCAGATGTCGGCCATGGCCATGGCTATCTACTTCCGTGGTCTGAGCGAGCCCGAACTTGTGCGCTGGACGCAGGCCATGATCAGCTCAGGGGAGCGGATGGACTTCAGCTCTCTCACCCGTCCGACGGTCGACAAGCACTCGACCGGCGGGGTCGGCGACAAGATCACGCTTCCACTCGTGCCGATCGTGGCCGCGTGCGGTGCTGCGGTGCCGCAACTCTCGGGCCGCGGCCTCGGTCACACCGGCGGCACGCTGGACAAACTCGAGGCGATCCCCGGCTGGCGCGCGCACCTGTCCAACGCCGAGATGCTGGCGATCCTGGATGACGTCGGCGGCGTGATCTGTGCGGCGGGTTCCGGGCTTGCTCCAGCCGATCGCAAGCTCTACGCCCTGCGCGACGTCACCTCCACCGTCGACATCATTCCGCTCATTGCCTCGTCGATCATGAGCAAGAAGATCGCCGAAGGTACGTCGGCCCTGGTCCTCGACGTGAAGACCGGTTCCGGTGCATTCATGTCCGACACCGCCCGAGCGGTCGAACTCGCGCGGACGATGGTCACCCTGGGCAGAGACGAGGGAGTGCGCACGCGCGCGCTCGTGACGGCCATGGACGTCCCCCTCGGAGTGGCCGCGGGCAACGCGCTCGAGGTCGCGGAGTCCGTTGAGGTCTTGGCCGGTGGTGGACCGGAGGATGTCGTCGAGCTCACGCTCCTCCTCGCTCGCCACATGCTCGAACTCGTCGGCATCGACGCCGATCCCGCCGAGGCGATCGCCAGCGGCACAGCTATGGATCACTGGCGTCGCATGATCATGGCCCAGGGAGGCGACCCTGATGCCCCGCTGCCTCGCGCAGCGGTCATCGAGACGCTCACTGCGGAGCAGTCGGGAGTGGTCACTGAGTGCGATGCCCTCGCCATCGGGCGCGCCGCCTGGAGGCTGGGCGCGGGCCGAGCCACCAAGGACGACCCGGTCTCGGCAGCCGCCGGAATCGAAGTCCTTGCCAAGCCCGGTGACGAGGTGGCGCAGGGACAGGCCCTCCTGCGCCTGCACACCGATGAGGAGTCCAGGATCGCGCCCGCACTGGCGATCCTCAACGACCCACACCCCGCGGTGGTCGTGTCGCCACCGGGTACGCCGTACCACCGCCTGCCGCTTGTCGTCGACATCATCGACTGACATCAGGCCACCTGCGGCCAACGCGCACGCTCGGTGAGCGATTGCGCGTGTCGGCTCCGTCAATCCCCTCACGAAATCGGGTGATGCGCTACCGCGCATGACACGTGCGCGTTGTCATGTGGTTGCCGCATTTGGGTCCTCCTACCTTCGTCGACACCAGCGTTTGCCGGAGTTCGGCAGCGATTGATGACGAAGGGGAAGCGCATGATGTCTCCGTCTACCCAGGAAGCCCTGGAGACCGAGGTCCGTGATGCCGTCAGGCGGAGTGGACTGGATCCGCTGCGCGACCGAGCCGCGGTCGAGGGCCTCGTGCACTCTGCTGTCCAGCGGCTCGTCACCGAGTCTGCGACCCCCGCGACACCCGATGCGGAGTGGTCCGCCGTGTCGAGGCGCGTCCTCGACGATGTCGCTGGCTTCGGGCCGCTGCAGCGCTATTTCGATGACCCCGATGTCGAAGAGGTGTGGATCAACGCTCCCGGTCGAGTCTTCATTGCTCGTGGCGGGCGCAGCGAGCTCACGACCACCGTGCTCACCGACGCCCAGGTGCGCAGCCTTGTCGAGCGCATGCTCCAGTGGTCCGGCCGGCGTATCGACTTGAGCACGCCCTTTGTCGACGCGATGCTTCCTGATGGCAGTCGCCTGCATGTCGCTATCCCTGACATCACGCGCGAACACTGGGCCGTCAACATCCGGCGTTTTGTGCATCGCCCGGTCAATGTGCACGAGCTTGTCCCGGGCGGAACCCTCTCCACCGGGGCCGCGGACTTCCTCGAGGCGTGCGTGGTCAGCGGCCTCAACGTCGTCGTGGCCGGTGGTACCCAGGCGGGCAAGACGACACTGCTCAACAGTCTGCTCGGCTGCGTCCCGTCCAGCGAGCGCATCGTCAGTTGCGAGGAGGTCTTCGAGATCCATCTGCCGCACCACGCGGACTGGGTCCCCATGCAGACCAGGGATGCCAGCCTCGAGGGCACGGGTGAGATCCCGCTGCGCAGGCTGGTCAAAGAAGCCCTGCGCATGCGGCCGTCTCGGCTGATCGTCGGCGAGGTCCGCCAGGCAGAGGCTCTGGACCTGCTCATCGCGATGAACAGCGGCCTCCCGGCTGCGGCAACCCTCCACGCCAATTCAGCGCGTGAAGCAGTGACGAAGCTCTGCACCCTGCCGCTACTCGCGGGGCAGAACATCTCGGCGGACTTCGTCGTACCCACAGTCGCCGGATGCGTCGACATCGTCGTGCACACAGCGGTGACGCGGGATGGCCGGCGTCAGGTCCGGGAGATCGCCGCGCTGCCCGGCCGAGTCGAAGGAGGCGTCGTGGAGATCGCGGACATCTTCACGCGTCGTGGTGGCAGCCTTGTCCGCGGGACCGGCTTCCCGCCGCACGAGGATCGATTTGCCGCCGCCGGCTTCGATATCGCTCGCATCCTCCAGCCGGCGAGGGCCGCAGCATGACCGGCGCAGTGATCGGACTCGGTGCGGGAATCGGGCTGCTGCTCATCCTGCTCGGCCTCATGGCTCCCCGTGCCCAACGACAGTCGCACACGTCGTGGCTCCGACGGACGATCGATCGGGCAGGGCTGGAACGCGTCGGGCCGAGCGCGATCGTCGGAGCCTGCGTTTCCTTGGCGGCCCTGTCGGGTCTCCTCGTCGTGGCGATCTCCGGAGTGCTCATCCTCGGCCTGCTCGCCGCGGTCGTCTTCGGCTACCTCCCGCTTGCTGTGCTGCGGAGGAAGGCGCGGACACGGGGTATCGCGCTGCGGTCCGCGTGGCCCGACGCGGTGGACATGCTCGGCTCAGCCGTGCGTGCGGGAATGTCCCTGCCCGAGGCGGTGATCGATCTGGGGGTACGCGGACCAGAGGCCCTCCGCCCGGCATTCCGATCCTTTGCTGCCGACTACCGCGCGAGTGGGTCCTTCGCCCTCGCCCTGGATGGGCTGAAGCAGTCGTTGGGAGACCCCGTGGCGGACCGCGTCATCGTGTCGCTCGGCATTGCTCGTGAGGTCGGTGGCAGTGACCTGGGTCGAGTGCTGGGAACTCTCAGCGACTTCCTTCGCCAGGACGCGCGCGCCCGCGGTGAGATCGAGGCCCGACAGAGCTGGACCGTCAATGCGGCGCGCGTCGCTGTCGCCGCACCATGGATCACTCTCCTGCTCCTATGCACTCGGCCCGAGACCGTCGCCGCGTACTCCACCGCGATGGGCGCGATCATCATCCTCGGGTCAGCCGCTCTGTCGGTCGTCGCCTATCGCGTCATGACCGCGATTGGCAAGCTCCCTGACGAGCCAAGGGTCTTGGCATGAGCGCCGTGGGGGCCCTGATCGGCCTGGCCGTGGGCTGTGCCGTCGCGCTCGTCGGGGCAGGGATCCTCGCGCATCGCCCGCTACGGCTCGTGGATCGACTGCGAGGTGCACACCGACAGGTCACCGAGCAGGGGCCACTCCACGCACTCCGCCAGATCCTCGGCTCGCCCTTCCTGCGCATGGTGAGCCGGGACGGCTCCGATCTGACCGCGCGCTTGCGCCGTGCGGGACGCGAGGGTGATGCCGACGCGTATCGCCTGGAGCGCCTCGTCTGGTGTGCCGGGGGCGTGGGCGTCGGTGCCGTCATCGCGCTGCTGTTGGCTCTGCGCAGCGGCACTGTTTCCGGTGGTGCGATCGTCGCACTGGCCGTGGTCGGCGCGGTCGGCGGCTGGCTCGCCCACGATCGTCAACTCGCGCGCGTCACGCGGAGCAGGGCCACACGGATGTCCGACCAGCTCCCCACCGTCGCCGAACTCGTCGCCTTCGCCGTGGCCGCAGGGGAGGGTCCCCTCGCAGCCCTCGATCGCGTGGCGACGACCGTGCGCGGTGACCTCGCCGGTGAATTCAGCCTCGCCGTGCGCCGGGTGCGAGGCGGTGCTCCCTTCCCGACTGCCTTGCGCGAGATGGCCGAGGCCGTCCCGAGCCTTGAGGCGTCACGCTTCGCCGATGGCATCGCTGTGGCGACCGAGCGCGGTACGCCGATGGCCGACGTGCTGCGTGCGCAAGCGGCGGACGCCCGGGCGAGCGGCCGTCGGCGCCTACTGGAGAAGGCGGGCAAGAAGGAAGTGCTCATGCTCGTCCCCGTCGTCTTCTTCATCCTCCCGATCGTCGTGATCATCGCGCTCTACCCCGGGATTCATGGACTACAGCTCACCGTTTCCTAACCACTCACCACAAGGAGAATCACATGTCAGCAATCCGCACCACCCTCGTCCGCCTGATCGCCCGCATCACGTCTAGCGATCGAGGCGATGTGCCCGGCTGGGTCCTCGTCGCCGTCATGACCGCGGGTCTCGTCACCGCTCTATGGCTCGTCGCGGACGATGCGCTCACCAGCGTCCTCGACCGCGCGATCAATAGCGTCTCGGGACCGTGAGACTCCCGAAGCGGGCAGGTGCACGCCTGCGAGAGGACCGCGGGAGCGCCGTCGTGGAGTTTGCCCTTGTCACGCCGCTCCTCCTCCTCGTCGCCCTTGCGGTCCTCCAGGTGACCCTGGCACTGCACGTCCGCTCCACCCTCACGGCGGCAGCTGCCGAGGGCGCTCGCGCGGGCGCACTGGCTGGTTCAGGACTGCGCATCGCCGAGTCTCGGACGCGCGATGTGCTTGCCAGCGCATTGGGAGGCAGCGCGGCGCAGGACGTCGTGGCCGCACGCACCCGCATCGAGGGCGTCGAGGTGGTCCAGGTCCGCATTACTGCGAGGCTGCCACTGCTGGGCACACTCGGTCCCACGGCTCTCACTGTCGAGGGCCATGCCATGGCGGAGCGTCTATGACGTCGCGGATCCGAGGTGCCTGGAGAAGGGATGACGGCGCGGCCGTCGTCGAGTTCGTCGTTCTTGTGGTTCTCGTCATCGTCCCGATCGTCTACGCGGTGATCGCGGTGATGAGCGTGCAATCCGCGGCGTACGCCGTCACTCAGGCCGCACGCGAGTCGGCGCGCGCATTCACGCAGGCAGACACCGTCGCCGAGGCGCGTGCAGCCGCGCGTATCGCCACCAGGCTCGCGCTCGATGATCAGGGTGTCCCCGTCAAGGGCAACGAACTCGTCGTCGAGTGCGAGGGGACGTGCCTCGCTCCGGGCAGCACCATCCGAGTGAGCGTCAGCACGCGCGTGCGCCTGCCGTTCCTGCCGGATTCCCTCGCTGATTCCACGGTGGGCGCGGTGCCGGTGAGTGCCGTCCACGTCGCTGTGATCGATGACTTCCGGGATGCGCCGTGAAGCGGTGGCCACGCGACGAGGGCAGCATCCTCGTCCTCAGTCTGGGCTTCATCGTGATCTGCATCCTGGCCCTCGCGGTGGTCGTTGACGCGTCGATGGTCTTCCTCGCCAGACGGGCATTGCAGTCGCAGGCGGACGGCGCAGCACTCGCGGGGGCTCAGGCGATCGATCTCGGCACCTACTACGCCGAGGGTGCATCCGCACGCATCAGGCTCGACGGTGCAGGGGTCCGTGCGGCAGTGGAGCGCCACGTGCGCCGCGATCCCGGCGATGGTCGGCTCACCGGAGTGTGGCTTCGCGATGACGTCGTCGTCGTTTCCATGACTGATCGGGTACGCCCTCCGTTTTCGGGATGGCTGACTCCGGGCGGTGCCTATGACCTCAACGTCGAGGCCGGTGCTGTTCTCGGCTATCGTCCGTCCGGCTAGATCATCAATGAAGGAGTCACATGGCTGAGCTCATTACAGCACCGGTCCAGATCCCCGTGCCGGGTGGCAAGGTCATCGACGAGTACGTCGGCCGGGTTGTCAATGGTGAGACCGCCGTATCAATCGCGCGCATGCACGCGCCCGGGGGATGGGCAGAGCCATTCCAACAGCCGGACTTCGACGAATTGACCGTCGTTCTCTCGGGTGTGCTGCTCGTCGACACCCCAGACGGCGAACTCCGCGTCGTCGGTGGCCAGGCAGTGATCACACGGGCTGGTGAGCGGATCCGCTATCGGACCGCCGAAGGGGCTGACTACATCGCCGTGTGTCTCCCGGCGTTCAGCCCGGAGGCAGCGCACCGCGAGGACGACTGAGGCACCTCGTAGGCTTGCCCCTCGTGGCCATCCCTGACGTCTCAGACACGCTCGCAAGCCTGGAGCAAACGCTCGCCGGCATCGAGCAGGTCCTCGACGTCCCCTCGCTCAAGCTGAAGGCGGATGAACTCGAGGCGGCAGCATCCGCCCCGGACCTCTGGGATGACCAGGCGCGAGCGCAGGAGGTCACGTCGCAACTCTCCCTCGTCCAGGGCGACATCCGCCGCATCGAGGGCCTTCGCCGCCGTCTCGACGACCTCGTCGTCCTCGTCGAACTTGCGGAGAGCGAGGATGACGCGGACTCGTGGGCCGAGGCCGAGCGCGAACTCGACGGCCTGCGCCGCGATATCGCCGAGATGGAGGTGCGCACCCTGCTGTCGGGCGAGTACGACGTCCGCGAAGCGCTGGTGACGATCCGCTCCGAAGCCGGAGGCGTCGACGCGGCGGACTGGGCCGAGATGCTGCTGCGGCTCTACCTGCGCTACTGCGAGCGTCACGGCTGGCCGGTCGAGGTCTACGACACGTCGTACGCCGAAGAAGCGGGCATCAAGTCCGCGACGTTCGCGGTCAAGGCGCCCTACGCCTACGGCACCCTGTCGATCGAGCAGGGCACCCATCGCCTTGTGCGGATTTCCCCCTTCGACAACCAGGGCCGGCGGCAGACCTCCTTTGCCGCGGTCGAGGTCCTTCCCGTCACCGAGCAGACCGACCACATCGACATCCCGGAGTCGGACATCCGGATCGATGTCTTCCGCTCCAGCGGGCCCGGGGGTCAGAGCGTCAACACCACCGACTCCGCCGTGCGCATCACGCACATCCCCACCGGCATCGTGGTCTCCTGCCAGAACGAGAAGTCGCAGATCCAGAACCGTGCCGCAGCCCTGAGGGTGCTGCAGTCCCGATTGCTGGAGGTCCGCCGCCGCGAGGAGCGCGAGAAGATGGATGCGCTGAAGAGCGATTCGGCTGGATCGTGGGGGACGCAGATGCGCTCCTATGTGCTGCATCCTTACCAGATGGTCAAGGACCTGCGGACCGAGTACGAGACGGGCAACACGGCCGCCGTGCTCGATGGCGAGATCGACGACTTCGTCGAGACCGGGATCCGCTGGCGTCGCACCCAGGAAGTCCGCGCCTGAGGTAGCCTTCGGGCATGGCCTACACCGTCGAGCCCGAGTCCCGCTCCTGGACCACGACCAAGGTCGTGTCCGTCGTCGTGGCGATCCTCACCGCCGGCTACATGCTCCCGTGGTGCATCGCCGCCGTGCGCGACGTGCCGCACTGGGCCGTCTTCTGGGTCAACCTGCTTCTCGGCTGGACCATCATCGGCTGGATCATCGCGCTGATCATGGCCCTGCGCGCCCAGCGCGTCACGATCACGCCCAACTGACCCTCGGGGTGCGGCTCGCCGCGATATCCCCGGGGATTGGGGGACCGGCCCCAGCACCGCCTACACTCGTCGGGTGATCCTGTTCGAGCGCGTGAGCAAGCTTTACCCCAGCCAGACCCGGCCTGCTCTCGAGGACGTGTCGCTGGAGGTCGAGAAGGGGGAGTTCGTCTTCCTCGTGGGCGCCTCCGGCTCCGGCAAGTCGACCTTCCTCCGCCTGGTCCTCAAGGAGGAGAGCCCGACCGAGGGTCGGGTGTGGGTCGCCGGCAAGGATCTCGGCCGGCTCTCCAATTGGAAGGTCCCGCAACTGCGTCGCCGCATCGGCACGGTCTTCCAGGACTTCCGCCTTCTACCCAACAAGACGGTCTTCGACAACGTCGCCTTCGCTCTCGAGGTCATCGGCAAGTCCCGCAGCCAAGTCCAGCGGATCGTCCCCGAGGTGCTCGAGCTCGTCGGCCTCGAGGGCAAGGAGCAGCGCATGCCCGATGAGCTCTCGGGCGGCGAGCAGCAGCGCGTCGCGGTCGCGCGTGCCTTCGTCAACAAGCCCGCGATCCTCATCGCCGATGAGCCGACAGGCAACCTCGACCCGGCGACCTCCGAGGGCATCATGAAGCTGCTCGAGCGCATCAACCGCACGGGGACGACGGTCGTCATGGCAACCCACGACGCGGCCATCGTCGACCAGATGCGCAAGCGCGTCATCGAACTCGAGGGCGGCCACCTGGTGCGAGATCAGTCACGCGGCGTCTACGGGTACTCGAGGTAGGCATGCGCGCACGATTCGTCCTCGGAGAGGTCGGCAACGGCCTCCGACGCAACCTCACCATGACCATCGCGGTCGTCATCACTGTCGGCGTCTCACTCGCGCTCTTCGGCGTCGCCCTGCTCGTCCGCGCCCAGGTCGACACCATGAAGGACTTCTGGTTCGACAAGGTCGAGGTGTCCATCTTCCTCTGCAACGACAACTCCGAAACCGCCTCGTGCGCAGGCGGGAAGGTCACGGAGACGCAAAAGGCGCAGATCGAGGCGGACCTGGAGTCGCTCCGGCCTCTCGTGCAGGAGATCTACTTCGAGACTCAGCAGGAAGCCTTCGACCGCTTCGTGGTGCAGTACCGCAACTCGCCGATCGTCGACAGCGTCACTGTCGAAGCGCTGCCGGAGTCCTTCCGAGTGAAGCTGTCAGATCCGACGAAGTACGACATCGTCGCGTCGGCGTTCGAAGGTCGACCAGGTGTCGAGCGGGTCAATGACCAGCGTCAGTTCCTCGAGCGCTTCTTCCAGCTCTTGGGCGGCCTACAGGCGATTGCCCTGGTGATCGCGATCGCCATGCTCGTGGTCACTGTGCTGCTCATCGTCAACACCATGCGCATCGCGGCGTTCAGTCGCCGTCGCGAGACGGGCATCATGCGCCTAGTCGGGGCGTCAAACTTCTACATTCAGCTCCCGTTCCTGCTGGAGGCTGCGATCGCCGCGGCGATCGGTGCCACGCTCGCCACCGGGGGCCTGATCCTCGTTAAGGCCTTCGTCGTCGATCGTGTCCTCGCGCCGGCGTTCCAGTTCACGGCGTTCGTCGGCTGGGATGCCGTGGCCGCCATCGCGCCGCTCCTCTACATCACCGGCATCGCCTTGGCTTCGCTCGCCGCGTTCCTCACCCTGCGCAAGTACCTGCGCGTGTAGTCATGGCCAGGGAGCAGGGCCGCAAGCTCGTCGCCCAGAACCGCAAGGCACGCCACGACTACCAGGTCGAGTCGACGATCGAGGCCGGCCTGGTGCTGACCGGCACAGAGGTCAAGTCGCTGCGCGCGGGCCGGGCGACGCTCACCGACGGCTATGCCACCATCGACAACGGTGAAGTGTGGCTGCGTGGCGTGCACATCCCCGAATACGATCTGGGCACCTGGACCAATCATGAGCCACGCAGGGCGCGCAAACTCCTGCTGAGACGGGATGAGATCCGCAAGATGCAGGCCAAGGTCAAGGCGAAGGGCTTCACGCTCGTCCCCCTGGCGCTCTACTTCAAGGATGGCTTCGCCAAGGTTGAGATCGCCCTCGCCACGGGTCGTAAGGGCCAGGACAAGCGCCAGGCCATTGCCGAGCGCGAGGCAAAGCGCGAGGCTGAGCGGGCGGTCGGTCGTCGGTCGAAGGGGATGGACTGATGGGGGAGGACTCGCGCTCCGACGCGGAGCGCATGCTCGACGACCTGTTTCCTTACCGCCGCACGATGCCGACTCATCGCGAGATCCCTGCTGAAGGCGTGAATCGCGACGACGTCCTCACCGACATCGCCAGCATGGCCAAGGCAGAGGATGCCGTGGGGGACGCCGGCCGCGTGTCGGGCAGTCTCTACAGCGGTGATCACGAGCACTACCGGTTCCTCGCTGAGGTCTTCGAGCAGTTCGCGCACGCCAACGTCCTGCAGCGCGACATGTATCCCTCAGCCACGAAGTTCGAGGGCGAGATCATCGCGATGGTCGCGGACCTTCTTCACGCTCCACAGCCCGTCGGTGTCGTGACGTCGGGAGGTAGCGACAGCCTGGTCCACGCGCTGTACTCGTATCGCGAGGATGCCCGCGAGGCACGTGGCGTGCGCACCCCCAACATCGTGCTCCCCGTCACGGCTCATGTCGCGCTGCGCAAAGGTGCCCACTGGCTCGGGATCGAGGTTCGCGATATCCCGCTCACCGATGCCTGCACCGCCGATGTCCGGGCGATGGCTGACGCGATCGACGGCGACACGATCGCACTGGTCGGCAGCGCTGGCGACTACGCCCACGGCCTGATTGATCCCATCGAGGAGATCGGTGCTCTCGCGCAGGAGCACGGCGTCGGTCTGCACGTCGACGGCTGCCTCGGCGGCCTTCTCCTGCCGTGGGCCGAGGAGTTGGGGTACGACGTAACGCCGTGGGATTTCCGCGTCCCTGGTGTCACCACCATCTCCGCGGACACGCATAAGTATGGCTACGCGCTCAAGGGAACTTCGGTGCTGCTCTATCGCGATACCGCTCTGCGCTCGCGCCAGTGGTTCTCCTCCACTGATTGGCCTGGCGGCCTTTATCTCTCACCTGGTCTGGCCGGATCTCGCAGCGGGGGGCTCATCGCCTCGACGTGGGCGGCCATGGTGACGACCGGACGCGAGGGCTATCTCGCCAAGGCGCGGGCGATCTTGTCGACCAACGACACCATCAAGGCCGGGATCCGCCAGTCGATGCCTGAATTACGGGTGATCGGTGATCCCATCTTCATGACGTCATTCATGTCGGCACCGGATGCGGACATCGATGTGTACCTCGTCAACGATGCTCTCAAGGCGCGCGGCTGGCGGATGAATTCGCTCCAGCTGCCGCCCGCCCTGCACTTCTGTGTGACCGGCCCTAACACCCAGCCCGGGGTTGCCGAGGACTTCCTCGTGGACCTGCGCGGTGCCGTCGACTACGCGATCGAGCACCGCGGCGAGCCGGCGCAAAGCGGCGCGATGTACGGCTTCGGTGCGACCCCGCAGGGACAGGAGACGCTCACCACCGTGATGAACGGCGTCCTCGACGCCATGCACGTGGCTGCGCCCGAGGCCTGAGATGACGGGGCGCCCTGACGTGACCGAGGCTGCGACATGACCTGGCTCCTCGCCCTCGATCTCGGCAATGGCGGACCCAAGGTCGCCGCGGTCGAGTCTGACGGTGCCATTCTCACCGTCGCCCATCGCCCGGTCGACGTGCAGATCGGCCTCGACGGCGAGGCGACCCAGGACGCTGAACAGTGGTGGTCAGCCGTCGGCGAGTGCGTGCGCGAGGTGACCGGTGCCGCGGGCGCGGATGCCCGCGCGATCGCCATCACGGGGCAATGGGGATCGACCGTGCCGGTCGATGCCAGCGGCATCCCGGTGGGGCCAGTACTGCTGTGGGCAGATACACGCGCGCGCAAGCACATGCGCGATGTGATCGGCGGACCGGTGAGCGTTCAGGGCTTCGCTCCCCACAAGGTCGTGCCCTGGGTGCGGGCGACAGGCGGCGCACCGACCCCGTCGGGCGCAGATCCAACGGGACACTCGCTGCTGCTCCAGCGCGAGATGCCGCAGATCTACGCGCGGGCCCGTTGGCTGCTCGAGCCGGTCGACTATCTCGGCATGCGCTTCACGGGGCGAGCCGCGGCGACGCCGGCGTCGATGATCCTGTCGTGGCTCACCGATAACCGCATCGGTGCGCAGCCCCGATACCTGCCCGAGTTGGTGCGCAAGTCGCGGAGGGATCCAGGTCGGCTGCCACCTCTGCTGCCGATGGGCTCGATGCTCGGCCCGCTGCTGCCTGAGGTTGCCGAGTCGATGGGCCTCACGGCCGGCGTACCCGTGGTGTGCGGGCTGCCCGACCTGCACGCGGCGATCCTGGGCAGCGGCGCCATCGACCCCTATGCCACGCACGTCGCCGTCTCCACGACGTCGTGGATTAGTGCCCGGGTGCCCTTCAAGCGCACCGACGTCTTCCATTCCATCGCCACGGTGCCCGGATTCGATCCGCAGATGCCGGTCATCGCGGACAACCAGGAGATCGGCGGTGCTGCTCTGCGCTGGTTGCGTGAGCAGGTGTTCGACGACGACTACGCCGTCCTCACCGAAGAGGCAGCGTCGGCACCCGCGGGGAGCGAGGGCGTGCTCTTCGCCCCGTGGCTCGATGGTGAGCGCAGCCCGGTGGAGGACAAGGAGGTCCGGGGTGCCTTTGTCGGGCTGTCGCTGCGGACCGATCGCGCGACGATGATCCGCGCGGCGATGGAGGGTGTCGCCCTCAACTCGCGATGGTTGTTCGACGTCTATGAGAAGTTCTGCAAGCGGCGCATCGACTCGGTTCGCATTCTTGGCGGTGGAGCACAGTCGGATCTGTGGTGCGCGATCTACGCCGGGGTGCTGGATCGGCCTGTTGAGCAAGTTGCCCAGCCACGAGATGCCCAGATGGTTGGCGTGGCCCAATGGGCGCGCGTCTGCCTGGGGGAGACGACCCTGGCGGAGGCTGCGGCAGGGGTGCGGGTGGCGCGGACCTTCGACCCGCGGGAGTGCGATCGTGGCGTCTACCAGGAGGCGTACGCCGAGTACCGCGGGCTGTACAAGCGGTTGAAGGGGTTGAGCTCGCGCCGCCGATGAAGCCGCGTAACAATCGAGGGGTGACATGGTCGGTGCGGGCATCCCGGCTCCTGGTCGTGGCGATGATCGCCCTCGGCCTGGTCGGCATGCACCAGCTAGTCGTGGCAGCCTGCCACCACGGTGCGAACCATGGCGATCAAGCTGCTGTTCTCTCCATGGACAGCGTGGTCAATCACGGGGCTCATGACCTCGCGGCCACTGCTCCAGTGGACGCAACTCCTGCCGAGACACCGTCGGATGGGTCCGACGGTGACCCAATCGGCATCGTCGGTGCAGCCGCGACGTGTCTCGCCATCCTGCTCATGGTCATCGGACTGGTCCTGCCGCAGGTACTTGCTCGCGTTCGCCGCTGGCGGGCGATGCGTCTCAGCGCGGCTGCGGCTGTGAAGTCCGCACCCATCTCGAAGCCTCCGGATCTCACGCTGCTCTCCGTGTCGCGGACGTGATCGATCGGCTCTGGCTGATCGATCACTCATCCCTTCACGAGAGGAATTCCACAATGCTCCGACGCACCACGTTGATCGTGGGAGCGGCTGCACTCGGCGTTATCCTCGCCGGCTGCGGTGGCTCGCACGACATGGCCGATATGGCCACGCCTTCCAGCACCTCGGGAGCGTCTGCAGCGGACGCGATGTTCGCCCAGATGATGATCCCGCACCACGAGCAGGCCGTGGAGATGTCCACGCTCGCAGAGACCCGGGCATCAAGCCCGCAAATCAAGGAACTAGCCGCCGAGATCAAGGGCGCCCAGCAGCCGGAGGTCGACCAGATGACCTCCTGGCTCGAGGAGTGGGGTCTGCCGGTCCTGTCCATGGATGAGGCCATGGGCGACCACGGTGGCCACGGCATGTCGGGCATGCTCACCGACGAGCAGATGCAGCTACTCGCCGATGCCAATGGCCCGGAGTTTGATCGCCTCTTTGCCGAGTTCATGATCGAGCACCACGAGGGCGCGATCGACATGGCCGAGGACGTCGTGGACTCCAAGGATCCGCGCGTGGCAGCACTCGCCGCGGAGATCATCGCCACCCAGGCGGAGGAGATTGCCCAACTGCGGGCATTCCTCGACGGCTCGGCGACACCAGCGAAGGGGGATGCTTCGGGATCCCCCTCTGTCGTCCAGCTTTCCACGCCGGTGGATCACGTGCACGCGGCCGTCTACGTCGACGGCGCACTGCTCATCGGCACCCATACGGGCGTCGTCTCGATTGACCCGGGGACGGGGATAGTGAGCCGCGTGGGCGACTCGCGCGACGATTTCATGGGCCTGGCCGGCACCGGGGGCCTCCTCGTGGCCAGTGGCCATCCCGGAGCTGGATCGATCCTCCCGGACCCCGTGGGGCTCATCCGCAGCGCTGATGGTGGCCAGTCGTGGCAGACGGTGTCGCTGACCGGCGAGATCGACTTCCACGCGCTCGCGATTGATGGGGATCGCGTGGCCGGGTCCGCCACCGCGGGCGAACTGCTGTACTCCGAGGACGCCGGGCGCACGTGGTCGACCATCGTGCCCGGAGAGGCGACGGCGCTGGCGTGGTTTGACGGCCGGCTGTGGATCGCGGGCGCCTCGGGCGTGTCGACCTGGGCACCCGGTGATGATGCTCCTCTGGCTGCGGGCCTCGCGGGGCTCCTCGTCGCCTCGGACGCCGCAGGCACGCGGCTGTGGGTGCTGAGGCCGGACGGCACCCTTGCGACATCGGTCAATGGCACGACGTGGATGGAAGCCGGAGCGGTGCCTGAAGCCGCGTCGATGGCCGCGTCCGCTCAGGCGGTCTATGTCGCGACGCCGGACAAGGTCTACGTCGTACCAGCGCCCTAATCGCCGCGTGCACCAAGTCGGACAACGTGGACGTCGCGGTACTCCGGCTCAGGGTCCGTCATCGATTCGACCAGCCGGACCTCATCGACGCCGAAGCCGGGGCCCGCGTAGTCGGCGAGCGATCGGGCCGCGTCTCGTGCAGCACCCTCGCGCCGCGGCGACGGTCGCCATCGTCCGACCGTGAGGTGTGGCTGCCATGGACGGCTCTCCAGGTGCACCCCGGCCTTGGGCATCTCGCGCTGGATCGCATCGGCCAGCCCGCCGAGGCGGGTGACGGCGGAGAATCGAGGGTTGCCAGCGGACTGCTCCGCGGCGTTGCCGACCCCGAGCCAGAGCACCCCGGGGAAGCTCCCCGAGCCATCAAGGCATAGACCCTCGATGGGCTCATGGGCCACGGCGACGTGGTCCAGGCGGGAGGTGAGTTCGGGGACCCGGTCAGGGTCAACTTCCCCCAGGAATGCCAGGGTCACGTGCCAGCGTTCACTAGGTACCCAACGCATGTCCGGGGTGGTGGAGGCGATCCGGTCCACCGCCCCGGCGGCGTGGGAGATGGCTTCGGGGGACGGGACGATCCCGACGAAGAGGCGCACGTTCCCAGGCTAGGCCCAGTCTGGGGTCAGACGGGGGATTCGAGCACGGCGTACCATGGCAGGACAACTGAACAGCGGGGGTGACAGGTTTCGACGATCAGATGACTGATCACGGAGAAGCGTGCCGAGGACATCGGCTTATCTCGTTAACGATGCCGGTAACCAAATAACTGCCAAAAAGACGCAGTCCGAGTTCGCACTCGCCGCCTGAGGCGAGTAGCAACTCCGTCAGCCCGGGAAGTCTCCGACCCGGATCCTGACGTCATCTAGGAGACTCACCAATCTCCCCGGTCACGGGGGAGTGCGGAAAATCACACAGTGACTGGGCCGCTACCGCGCAGTGCCGTACGAAGCGCGGAGGCCGAGTAGCGATAGCACGGCTACGCACGTAGAAGGCCGGATTGGCTCTGACCGGACCCGGGTTCGATTCCCGGCACCTCCACAAAGACAACGACCCAGGGTTGATCCCCTGGGTCTTTGTCTTTGTTTGGCTTGTGGGCGTCGGGATTCGGGAGGAGGGTCGCCGTGAGGTGACTCGACGGATCCCGGCACCTCCACAATGGTTAGTTCACGTAGTGAACTGACAAAACTCCGTAATGGATGCCCTCGCGGGTCATCCGCGGGGGTTTCGTTGTTTCTGGGGCGTAGTTGCGATGTTCGGCGACGATGGCAGAGCGCTGGAACCTCACGCGAAGGTCAAGGAGTGTGTTTTTCGGGCATGCGAATGGCCTTCGGGGCGCGTCCAGCAGTTCCTAACGGCACGCCGCGAGGCGGCAAGGCTCGGATCACCTATCAGCGCATACCCGAGAGGGAATGGAAACTTCACCCGAATCACCTTGTCTACAGGGGTGACTTGTTCTAGTTTGGCGGTCATGACAAACATTGAGGTCAAGAGTTTCGACAGTGCCGAGATCAACAACGTCCTTCCAGACGGCCTAGGCGAGGCTGCGGTGGTTGAGTTCGGCGACGTTAAGGTGACGCGCATGCGCATCAAGCCAGGATGGCGCTGGTCAGAACATATCAAGCCGATGGTCGGTACCGAATCCTGCCAGGTTCGCCACCTTGGTGTGGTGACGAAGGGGCGTGTTCGTGTCATTCACGACGACGGCACTGAAAGTACGTATGGAGCCGGAGATGCCTACTCGATCATGCCTGGACACGACGCCTGGGTGGAGGGTGACGAGGCGGTTGAAGGTTTCGAGTTCGCCGGAACCTGGGCCGACAAGCTCTGACCCACGGCGGTGCACTGCCTAATCCGCGCTCCGCAGCGCGCGAATGTTTCACGCGTCCCTCACCTAGATTTCACACGATCTGGCTGACAAAGCCGCTAATGGGGGGAAGGCTGGGGCTCGTCGGTCGGGCGCGACGCGCCCCAATCAGTGGAGGAGTCCTT
>JBEAQC010000115.1:0-12691 GCA_041164085.1 Actinomycetota bacterium | reverse complement strand
CAGCGGACGTCAAGAAGCTCCGCGACATCACTGGCGCCGGCATGATGGAGTGCAAGAAGGCGCTGGAGGAGTCCGGTGGCGACATCGACAAGGCCATCGAGTCCCTGCGCATCTCCGGTGCGGCCAAGGCTGCGAAGCGCGGAGCCGAGCGCACCGCGGGCAACGGCCTCGTGGTGTCCCAGGAGAACGTCATGGTCGAGGTGCTGTGCGAGACGGACTTCGTCGCGAAGAGCGAGGACTTCCAGGCACTCGCGGGGACGATCGTGAGCACTGCTGCGGAGCTCCAGGTCGGCGACCAGGCGACCCTCGCGCAGCAGATGATGACCGACGGGCGCACCGTAGACCAGGCAATCTCGGATCTCGCTGGCATCATCGGCGAGAAGCTCGAGCTCGGCCGCGTCGCCATGCTCAAGGCGCCGGTCGCTGTCTACATGCACAAGCGGGCTTCTGATCTGCCCGCGCAGGTCGGTGTGATGGTGTCCTACACCGGCAACGAGGACGACGCCCGCAACGCCGCGATGCAGGTCGCCGCGATGCGACCCACCTACGTCACGCGCGACGAGGTCCCCGCTGATGTCGTCGACAACGAGCGACGCATCGCCGAGGCCACGGCCAAGGAGGAGGGCAAGCCTGAGGCTGCCCTGCCCAAGATCGTCGAGGGCCGCCTGCAGGGATTCTTCAAGGAGTCCGTGCTGCTCGAGCAGCCCTCCGTGATCGACAACAAGAAGACGGTGGGCCAGGTTCTCGCGGATGCGGGCACGTCGGTGACGGCGTTCGCCCGATTCGAGGTCGGCCAGGGCTGAGAGGCGAGCAGACCGGCTCCGCCGGACTGCTACGGTCAGGGCCATGGGAGGGCCGGTGTCGGACAGCGGGGCCGTCCAGCCATCGCTCGAGGGCACCATCGACACCTGGGCCGAGACGCCCGAAGGCGGCTGGGACCGAGTGCTGCTGAAGCTCTCGGGGGAGGCGTTTGCCGGCGACGGTGACCTCGGCGTCGACCCGGATGTCGTGCAATCCATCGCGCGCCAGATCGCCGCGGTGGTGCGTTCGGGCACGGAAGTGGCCGTCGTCATCGGCGGCGGCAACTACTTCCGCGGCGCTCAGTTGTCCCAGCGCGGCATGGACCGTGCTCGTGCCGACTACATGGGCATGCTCGGCACGGTGATGAACTGCCTGGCCCTTCAGGACTTCCTCGAGAAGCAGGGTGTCGAGACCCGGGTGCAGACGGCGATCACCATGGGCCAGGTGGCCGAGGCCTATGTGCCGCGAAGGGCGATGCGTCACCTGGAGAAGGGGCGGGTCGTGATCTTCGGCGCCGGCCTCGGAGCGCCGTACTTCTCGACGGACAGCACGGCGGCCCAGCGTGCCTTGGAGATCGGTGCCCGGATCGTGCTCATGGCCAAGGCGGTCGACGGCATCTACGACGCCGATCCGCGCACCCATCCCGATGCGAAGCGCTTCGACCGACTGTCCTATGACGAAGTTCTTGCTCGCGACCTCAAGGTCGCCGACGCGACAGCAATCAGCCTGTGTCGCGACAATGCGATGCCCATCCTGGTCTTCGATCTGCTCGTCGAGGGCAACATCGCCCGGGCGGTGCGGGGTGAGAGGATCGGGACTCTGGTCACGCGTACCGATGGGAAGGACGTCACGTGAGCGAGCAGGTCGATGAGGTCCTCCTCGAGGCTGAGGACAAGATGGACAAGGCCGTTGAGGTCGCCCGTGAAGACTTCTCGACCATCCGCACGGGCCGTGCCAACCCGGGGATGTTCGCCAAGGTGATGGTCGACTACTACGGAACGCTGACCCCGGTCAATCAGTTGGCCTCATTCGCCTCCCCTGAAGCGCGCATGATGATCGTCACGCCCTATGACAAGGGATCCCTGGCGGCCATCGAAAAGGCCATCCGCGACTCCGATCTTGGCGTCAACCCCACCAATGACGGAAGCATCATCCGAGTTGTCCTCCCGGCCCTCACCGAAGAGCGGCGCAAGGAGTACATCAAGGTGGCCCGGCAGAAGGCGGAGGATGCACGCATCTCCGTGCGCAACATCCGCCGGCACGCCAAGGAGGCCATGGAGAAGATGGTCAAGGATCACGAGGTCGGTGAAGATGACGTCAAGCGCGGCGAGAAGCATCTCGAGGACGTGACGCACAAGACCGTCGCTCATATTGACGAGATCCTCAAGCACAAGGAAGCCGAGCTCCTCGAGGTCTAGTCGATGACCGAGCCATCAGGGGCACAGGACCCGGCGCCCAGCCCCGGTCGCGCTGGGCGCAATCTGCCGGCGGCGATCGCGTCGGGTGTGGTGCTCGCGGCCCTTGTGGTGGTCAGCCTGGTGTGGCTCCCATGGCTCTTCGGAGTGCTCGCCGCCGCGGCGCTGTGCCTGGCCATCCACGAGCTGGCCACCGCCTTCGCCTCCGCGGGCATCAGGGTCGCGCGCACGCCGGTCTACGCCACCACCCTGGTCGGGATGGCGGCGGCCTACATCTGGGGGACCGAGGCGCTACTCATCACCGTGGGCGCCGGTGTCGTTGCCGTCCTCATGTGGCGCATTCGCCGCGGTACGGACGGCTACCTGCGAGATGCCAGTGCCAGCGTCTTCCTGCTCGGCTACGTATCCCTGATGGCGGGATTCGCGATGCTGATGCTGGCCGCTCCCGATGGGCCATGGCGCATCATCGTCTTCATCCTGCTCACCATCGGCAATGACATCGGCGGCTACGCGACCGGCGTGCTCTTCGGCCGCCATCCGATCGCTCCCCAGGTCAGCCCCAAGAAGTCATGGGAGGGCTTCGGCGGCTCGCTCGTCGTGCAGTGCCTCATCGGCGTCGGCGCGTTCATCTGGATCTTCCAGGCACCGTGGTGGCAGGGGCTCATCATGGGAGCCGTGCTCACGGTCACTGCCACCGCTGGCGACTTCATCGAGAGTGCGATCAAGCGTGACCTCGGGGTCAAGGACATGGGCTCCCTGCTCCCGGGCCACGGCGGCATCATGGACCGGCTGGACTCGCTGGTGATCAATGCCTTCGCCGCGTGGGCGCTCTTTGCCCTCTTCCTCGGCCAGGGCTGATGCGACACTGGACCCATGCCTGCACCCGGTGAGCTGACCTTCGAGGCTCCGCGTCGCGGCAAGCCTCCTCGTCACCTCGCGGATCTCGACATGGCCGGTCGCCGCGAGGCCATCGTTGATCTGGGCCTGCCTGCCTTCCGTGCTGACCAGGCCTCGCGCCACTACTTCGGCCGACTCGAGCCCGACCCGATGACCTGGACCGATCTTGGGCCGGGCGACCGCGCCATCGTCGCTGACTCGCTCATGCCGGCACTGCTGACCCCGGTGAGCGAGTTGTCATGCGATGACGGAGCGACCGTCAAGGTCCTGTGGAAACTTCACGACGGCTCCCGCGTCGAGTCTGTCCTCATGGGCTATCGCGATCGGGTGACCATCTGCGTATCGAGTCAGGCGGGCTGCGGCATGAACTGCCCTTTCTGCGCGACCGGCCAGGCCGGTCTCACGCGCAACCTGTCCTCGGCCGAGATCGTCGGGCAGGTCATCGAGGGGTCGCGACTGGTGCGGTACGGCGACTTCCCTGGCGATCGCGATCGCGTGAGCAACGTGGTCTTCATGGGGATGGGTGAACCCCTCGCGAACTACCGCGCCCTCATGGGAGCGATCCACCGCATGGTCGACCCCGTCCCCGAGGGGCTCGGCATGTCCGCCCGCGGCATCACCGTATCGACGGTGGGCCTGGTCCCTCGGATCCGCGAACTCGCCGGCGAGGGGCTGCCGCTGCGACTCGCGGTGTCGCTCCACGCGCCCGATGACGAGCTACGCGACACCTTGGTGCCGATCAACACTCGGTATCCGATCTCCGAGGTGCTGGACGCGGCCTGGTACTACTCCGACATGACCGGCCGGCGCGTGAGCATTGAGTACGCGCTCATCAAGGACATCAATGACCAGCGGTGGCGCGCTGAACTCCTCGCGAAGCGGCTGCGCGGGCATCGCGTGCACGTCAACCTCATTCCGCTCAATCCGACGCCAGGCTCGAAGTGGACGGCGTCGGACATCCGGGACGAGCGCGCCTTCGTCGGCGCTCTCGAGGATGCTCGTGTGCCGGTGACCGTGCGGGATACCCGGGGACGCGAGATCGATGGCGCATGCGGGCAGCTTGCGGCTGCGGAGGCAGGCAGGTGAGCACGGCGCCGTTTCGGTCGCGCGGTGCCCGTTGAGCGGTCGCTGTCAGCGTGCTGCGGACCGTGGTGATCTCGTCGCTTGTCATCTTGGGCAGCAGCTTCACCCGGGATGCGCGTAATGTCGGCCCGGGCATTGCCCCGTTTATGGTGTTCTTCCTCATTCTGTGGGCGTCGATCGTCACCGGCTACCTCATCTGGCAGGTCCGCGCCATCAAGCGCTCCGCGTACCCGGAGGTTCGAGCCTTGGAGACGCTGGTAACCGGCGGCATCATGATGCTCGCCGTCTTCGCCAAGGCCTACCTACTGATCTCTGTCGCGGATCCCAGCGCATTCAATGAGGAGTTGAATTCCTTCACCACCTACTACTTCACCGTGACGGTGCTGGGAACGGTGGGTTTCGGAGACATCACTCCGGTTTCGGTGCTGGCGCGGTCGGTGGCAATGACGCAGATGCTCTTCGACATCGCTCTGCTCGCCGTCTTCGTCCGCATCGTGGCCGGGGCCGTCAAGACAAGCCGATCCCACCAGGCCGACTAGGCAGGTGCGCTACCGTCCAGGCCATGGAAGCGACGTCGGACCGGTCTGCGGTGGCGGCAAACGCCGGTGTCGCGGCGCATGCGAGAAGCCTCGCAGAGCCTGCTGACTTCTGGGCGCGCGCTGCGCACCTCATCGACTGGGTTACTCCACCGGAGCAGACTCTCGATGACAGCGGAGCTCCGCTGTACCGCTGGTTCACAGGAGGTGAGCTCAACACCTGCGCCAATGCGCTCGATCGTCACGTGGCAGCGGGCAGAGGGGATCGCACGGCGCTGATCCACGACAGCGCCTACACCGGCGAGGTCACGACCTTCACGTACGCCGAGCTCCTCGAGCGCGTGGCGCGCTTCGCCGGCGCTCTCCGGGCCCAGGGTGTCGAGCGTGGCGATCGCGTGATCATCTACCTGCCGATGGTGCCCGAGGCGGTGATCGCGATGCTCGCATGTGCACGCCTTGGCGCCGTGCACTCAGTGGTCTTCGGCGGTTTCGCCGCGCCGGAACTGGCGGCCCGCATCGACGACGCCAAGCCCGCCGCCATCATCACGGCCTCCTGCGGGATCGAGGTCGGTCGCGTCGTGCCCTATAAGCCGCTGGTCGACGATGCCCGCGCCCTTGCGGAGCACCGAGCCCGGGCGTGCATCGTCCTGCAGCGCCCACAGCTAGCGGCAGAGATGGGCGATGGCGATGTGGAGTGGGATGCGGCACTCGAGGCCGCAGGCCCCGTGGATCCCGTGACGGTGCAGGCCACGGATCCGCTGTACATCCTGTACACCTCGGGGACGACCGGGCGGCCCAAGGGAATCGTCCGGGACAACGGCGGCCATGCGGTGGCCATGGCCTGGAGCCTGCCGCACGTCTATGGGATCGGCCCGGATGATGTGTGGTGGGCCGCCTCCGATGTCGGCTGGGTCGTCGGGCACTCCTACATCGTCTATGCGCCCTTGATCACTGGGTGCACCACCGTGATGTACGAGGGTAAGCCGGTCGGCACTCCCGATGCAGGCGCCTTCTGGCGGATCGTGGAACAGCACGGTGTCCACGGAGTCTTTGCGGCACCGACGGCGATCCGAGCAATCAAGAAGGAGGACCCCGCCGGTGAGTTGCTCGCGCGCCACGATGTGTCGACGCTGCGCAGCCTCTTCCTCGCGGGTGAGCGACTCGATCCGGACACCTTCGCATGGGCAACCGATCGGCTCGGCATCCCGGTGATCGACAACTGGTGGCAGACGGAGACGGGCTGGCCCATTGCCTCGAGCATGCGCGGACTCGACCCCCTGCCGCTCAAGGTGGGCTCGCCTTCGCGTCCGGTGCCCGGCTACGACGTCCGCGTGCTGGACGAGCATGGCGCGGAAGTCGATACCGGAGTCGAGGGCAACATCGCGATCCGACTGCCGCTGCCCCCCGGCGCGCTGCCGACGCTGTGGGGCGACGACGAGCGCTACGTCGAGGCCTACCTCTCGGCCTTCCCCGGCTATTACGCGACGGGGGACGGCGGACACATCGACGACGACGGGTACCTCTACGTCATGGGACGGACGGACGACGTCATCAATGTCGCGGGCCACCGCCTCACGACCGGATCGCTGGAGGCGGCGGTCGCCGGTCATCCCGACGTCGCGGAGTGCGCGGTGATCGGGGTCCAGGATGCGATCAAGGGGCAGGTGCCGCGGGCCTTCGTCGTGCTCAAGGCGGGCACGGATCCCGATCCGGCGCGGCTCCAGGCGGAAGTGACCGCGCTGGTGCGCGAGACCGTAGGGCCGGTGGCCGCCTTGCGCGACGTGCGCGTGGTGCCAGGGCTTCCGAAGACGCGCTCGGGCAAGATCCTGCGGCGCTCGATGCGCGCCATCGCCGACGGTCGCGACGAGGCCGTGCCGTCGACGATTGAGGATCCGCGGGTGCTTGACGCCATCGCCCCCCTCCTGCGAGGCGATGCGTGAACGGTCCCCTGCAGGGAGTCGTGGTGGCCGACTTCAGCCGTGTCCTCGCCGGCCCCTACGCCACGATGATGCTGGGTGACCTCGGCGCAGAGATCATCAAGGTCGAGCGCCCCGGGCACGGGGATGACACACGATCCTGGGGTCCGCCGTACACCCCTCAGGGACAGTCGACCTACTTCGCCGGTGTCAATCGCAACAAGTCCACGCGCGCGATCGACCTCCGTGACCCGGAGGGAGTGGCCGAGGCCCGAGCGCTGGCCCTCAGCGCGGATGTCTTCGTGGAGAACTTCAAGCCGGGGGCACTCGATCGCATGGGCCTGGGCTACGCAGACTTGTCCCGTGAGCGCCCGGGCCTTATCTACTGCTCCATCTCGGGCTTCGGCGCCGGCGAGGGGCGCGACCTACCGGGCTATGACCTGCTCGTGCAGGCCATGGGCGGACTCATGAGCGTCACGGGGCCCGCGCCGGGACATCCCACCAAGGCCGGTGTTGCCCTCGTCGACGTCATCACGGGCCTGCACGCGGCGGTGGGAATCCTCGCGGCATTGCATCATCGAGACGCGACCGGACAGGGCCAGCGCATCGAGGTCAACCTGCTCTCATCGCTTCTCTCGGCCCTCGTCAACCAGTCGTCGGCCTACGTCGCTGGGGGAGTGGTCCCGGGCATCCTCGGCAACGCCCATCCCTCGATCGCGCCGTACGAGGTCTACACGACGGCCGATCGACCGCTCGTCATTGCCGTGGGCAACGACGCACAGTTCACCGCCCTCGTCGGCGTCCTCGGTGCGCCGCATCTGGCGGCTGACCAGGACTACTCCACCAACCCTGCTCGCGTCGCGCATCGCGAGGAGCTCAAGGTGCATCTCGAAGGCCTGCTCGTAGCGGCCGGCGCCGACGAGTGGCAGCGGCGTCTCACCGAGGCGGGCGTGCCCTGCGGTCCGATCAACGACCTGTCCCAGGCGGTACGCCTGGCGACGTCGCTCGGCCTTGATCCGGTGGTGGAGGTCGACGGCGTGCCGACCGTCGCCAACCCGATCACGCTGAGTCAGACGCCCGCGACGTACCGGAGCGGGCCTCCGGATCTGCCGACCGCCTAGCGGAACGCCGGGATGCCGGTCAGGGCCTGGCCGATGATCAGGGTGTGCATCTCGTTGGTGCCCTCGTAGGTGAAGACCGATTCGAGATTGTTCATGTGCCGGATGACGGGGTACTCCAGGGTGATGCCATTGCCGCCCAGGATCGAGCGGCACTCGCGCGCGATAGCGAGCGCCTCACGGGCGTTGTTGAGTTTGCCCAGGCTCACCTGCTCCGGAGTGATCGCGTGCTGGTCCTTGAGGCGCCCGAGGTGGAGGGCAAGGAGCATGCCCTTGCCCAACTCCAGCGTCATGTCGGCGAGCTTCTGCTGCGTCATCTGATAGCCGGCGATCGGCTTGTCGAACTGTTCGCGATCGATGGAGTAGCTCAGGGCGGTGTGGAGGCAGTCGCGTGCGGCCCCCAGCGTGCCGAAGGCGATGCCGAAGCGCGCCTCATTGAGGCAGGCGAGCGGACCCTTGAGCCCGCGCACGCCGGGAAGCATGGCCGAGGCGGGCAGGCGGACGTTGTCGAAGACGAGTTCCGCCGTGACGGAGGCGCGCAGCGACATCTTCTTGTGGATCTCGCGGGCGCTGAATCCCGGTGTGTCTGTCGGGACGACGAATCCGCGGATCCCGTCGTCAGTCTGGGCCCAGACGATGGCCACATCGGCGACGGTGCCGTTGGTGATCCACATCTTGGACCCATTGAGCACCCAATCGTCTCCGTCCCGCTTGCCCGCCGTGCGCATGCCGGAGGGATTGGAGCCGAAGTCGGCTTCGGTGAGGCCGAAGCATCCGATGAGCTCGCCCGCAGCCATGCCCGGGAGCCACTCCTGCTTGTGATCCTCCGAGCCGAATGCATGGATGGCGTACATCGCCAGGGAGCCCTGCACGCTCACCAGTGAGCGGATGCCTGAGTCACCGGCCTCGAGTTCCATCGCGGCGAGGCCGTAGGACACAGCGTTGGTGCCGGCACAGCCGTAGCCCTCGAGGTGCATGCCCAGGACTCCGAGTTCACCGAACTCGCGCGCCAACTCGCGGGCGGGGATCGTGCCGGCCTCGAACCAGTCAGCAACCTCGGGCTTGATGCGCCGATCGACGAAGTCGCGCACGACATCGCGGATGGCGCGTTCCTCCTCGGTGAGCAGACCATCGATGGCGAAGAGCTCGAGGGGTTGGCGGGGCGCGCTGCTCACGGATCCTCCGATGATCGTGCGGGACTTCGCTGCAGGACCAGTATCCCGCAGGGCCCCGGATCTGCGCCCTGGGCCCGCGCCCGGGCCTCCCAGCGGAGCGGGGCACGATCTGGCGGGGTCGGGAGCCTCCGGGCCCCCCGATAGGACAGGATGAGCGCCATGCCTTCGATGCTGTCCCGGATCCGGGTTCCCAGGGACCTCGACCCGTCGTCCCGCGCGGGCCTCATGCTCGCCGCCGTGAGTGTGGGCCTGTCGTATCAGCCCAACTTGCTGACCCGAAAGAGCGTCGATCAGGGGATCATCACCGGAGTCTCCGGGCTTGCGTCCTACGCCTGGGGCACATCGGCACACAGCGCGCTGAGCGCTCTTGGATCACGCGTGGGCGGCAGGCGCGGTCAGGTCGCCGGTGATGCTCTCGTTGTGCTCGGCGCTGTGGCGGCCAATCGACTGCTCGCCTGGCGCGAGCACGAGCCGTCGTGGCGCACGTGGTCGCGTCTGGCCACCGGAGCGATGGCAGCCGCGGCAGCTACCGGCATGGCATCGCGGGTCGTTGAACAGATTCCGAGTACTCCTGTGCGCATCGCGGCCACGACGGGCAGCGTCGCGGGTCTCGGGGCAGGCGTCTACGGCGCGACGCGGCTCATGGGTCAGCGGATCGGAGCCACGGAGCTCGAGACCTACCGGTCGGCGCGCGGTGAGGGTTTGGGTGGTGTCGTACGCGCCGTGCGGCAGATCGCGACGGGCGAGCCTGATGACCTCAATCAGGACCAGGACCTCACGGTCGACCCCCTCGTGGCCAGTGGCATCGGCATCGCCGTCACGGGCGCACTACTGAGCCTCGCTGCGGTGGAATCGCGGGTGACCAGGCTCTGGGGCCGCGGCGTCGCCTCGCTCTTCGGTGGCACCCCCGAGGATCACGCCACGGTCGCACGTGGGCTCACGGCCGCAGCCACTCTCGTCGTCGGCGGCCTCGCGCTCAAGTTCGTGGACAGGGAGCTCGGCAATGCAGGCGAGGGCATGGAGCCCGCGCACGCGACCCCGCCCGACATCCCGGAGATTACCGGCTCACCTGTGTCAGGCCGGTCGTGGTCAGACCAAAGCCGCGAGGGTCGTCGCTGGCTGAGCATGGTGCTACGCCCCGACACCATCTCTGCCGTCATGGGCCAGCCTGCGCAGCAGCCGATCCGCGTCTACGCAAGCCTGTCGAGCGCGGCCACCAACGAAGGTCGGGCACAGGTGCTGCTCGACGAGATCGATCGCACTCGCGCTCTCGAGCGACCCTACGTCGCCCTGTGGTCGCCCACCGGCTCCGGCTACGTCAACTACGTCGCGTGCGAGACCTTCGAGTACCTCACGCGCGGAGACTGCGCGAGCCTGGCCATCCAGTACTCCGTCCTGCCGTCCTCATTGTCGCTCACCGACGTCAAGCGCGGCACCGACCAGACGCGCATGGTGTTCGCCGGCATCGCTCAACGGTTGGCGGCCATGCCGCCCGAGAAGCGCCCGCGGATGTTCCTCTTCGGCGAAAGTCTGGGATCCCAGGTCAGCGAAGAGATGTTCGAGGGCATGGGCGTCTTCGGCCCGGAGAGCCTCGGCCTAGAGGCGGCCCTGTGGATCGGCACTCCTGAAGCGACCAAGTGGCGCCAGCAGATCTGGGGTGACCGGTCGGTCTCCGAACGCCCGGGAATCGGTCCGGGTGATATCTACCTCCCGCGCTGGGTGGGGGACTGGACCGAGCTGGCTCCGGAGGAGCGTGCCCGCGTGCGCTACCTGCTGCTCCAGAACGGCGATGACCCGATCCCGAAGTTCTGGATCGAGCCGCTCTACCGCCGTCCGGCCTGGCTGGGTCCCTGGGGCAAGCGTCCTCCCGGCTCGCCGAAGCACACCATCTGGTGGCCGGTGACGACGTTCTTCGCGACGTTCATCGACATGCTCAACGCCCTGTCCCCGACTCCGGGCGTCTTCGTCGAGGGCGGCCATGACTACCGGCTGGAGCTGCCTCAGACGGTGCGCGAGGTGTGGCGATTGGACTGCTCCGAGGATCAGATGGCCTCGATGCAGCAAGCGCTGCGCCGCCGCGAGCTCGGCTGGGAGACCAAGCGGCGCTGGATGGAGGCCGAGGCGGTTGTCGGCCCCGAGGCGCGCGCGGCCAAGGAACGCAAGGTGCTGGACGATGTGGCGACCTGGACCGGGGCACCATCAGTGACGCCCGAGGACGTCCAGCAGATCATCGACACGGACTGCCAGCCGACGTAAGTCACCTTGTTTGCTCCACGCGTCGTTATGTCAGGGACTCAGCGACGGTTCAGGCAAACACGGTGACGATCGTCAGCCGAGAAAGCGCGAGAAGATGCGGGCGCGCAGGGCGGGGCGTCCCGTGCGCGTCTCCACGTCATCGGCTGAGCCCATGACACGAAGGCCGACATTGACCCCGAGCCAACGCAGCGGCTCAGGCTCCCAGTCCGGTGACAGGTGCCCTACCCACGGCAACGACGTCAGTTCCGTGTCGCGACCGCAGATCAGGTCGGCAAGCGTCTTCCCGCCAAGGTGCGAGGTGCCCACACCATCACCGACGTAGCCGCCAGCCCACGCGATCCGCGTCACCGGATCGAGTCCGCAGGAGGCGAACCAGTCGCGTGGGATGCCGAGGGCACCACCCCATGAATGCGTGACCGCGTGGCCAGAGACGGCGGGGAAGAGGTCCACGAGATTGCGCCACAGGTCAGCGAAGACGGCCGAATCGCTATCGAACTCCGGCCGGATCGAGGAGTTGAAGTGGTACGGCGCTCCACGGCCGCCGAACGCGAGTCGGTCATCGGCGGTGCGCTGGCCGTAGACGATGAGGTGCCGGCCGTCGGAGAAGGTCGGTCTGCCTTCCAGGCCGATGCGCTCCCACACCTCGGCCCCGAGGGGCTCCGTCGCGATCATGAGCGAGTAGACCGGCACCATCGCGCGCGCGTAGCCCGGCAACTGGGAGGTGTAGCCCTCGGTCGCTCGCACGACGTACTGCGCCCGGACCCTGCCGTGAGCGGTGCGCACGAAGCCAGGGCGGATCTCCGTCACCCGGGTGTGCTCGTGAAGTCGCCCGCCGAGCCGGACGACGGTCTGCGCGAGTGATCGCACCAGGCGCGCAGGGTGGATGGCGGCGCAGTGCGGGGTGTAGGTGCCACCGATGACGTCGGTGGCGTCGAGCATTCCTCGGGCTTCCTCGGCGGTGAGCAGGCGATAGTCGTCCTCGCCGAATCCCCAGCGACGCCACTCGGCGATCTCCTCCTGGGCTCGCTCCCACTGCAGGGGCGTGCGGGCGGCGATCACCGTGCCACCTTTCGCCCAGTGGATGTCCCAACCCTCCGCTTCGGCGACCCGGCCGACGTCGTCGACGGTGGCGTGCATCGCATGCTGCAGCCGCACCGCGGCCTCCGGAGTGCTCTGTGCGGCCACCGTGGCGACGCTCGCGGGGAAGAGCGCCGAGCACCAGCCCCCATTGCGCCCGCTCGCGCCGAAGCCAGCATGCTCGGCCTCGAGCACCGTCACGCGAATGCCGGGCTGGGTGGTGAGCAGGTAATAGGCCGTCCACAGGCCCGTGTAGCCCGCACCGACGATCGCGACATCGGCGTCAGCGTCGCCGGTGAGCGGCTCGCCAAGCGGTGCGCGCAGGTCGTCGGGCAGGGTGTCCCACCACAGGGATCGCGTGGTCATCGTCTCCACTGTCGCACGTAGTCAGGCAGTGGCACGTCGACGGCAAGGTCG
>JBEAQC010000114.1:0-19160 GCA_041164085.1 Actinomycetota bacterium | reverse complement strand
CGCGAGGGAGCCCTCGCGGACCTCGCGCTTCTCGATCGCGACCCCTTCGACGGCCCGAGCGAGCAGATCGCCGATGCCCGGGTGGTCCAGACCTTCATCGAGGGACAGCAGGCCTTCACCGTCCTCTAGGGCAGACCCACCTCGGGTTTGCGGACCCTCTTCGCAGGCCCCTCGGCGGCCCACGGGAGACCCCCAGTCGTCCCATAGGCCCCCTGGGCCCATTTATCCCCAGGTTTATCCACAAGTATCGAGCCCGAGTTTGCCGGTCGTGATCATCCTGTTACCGTGGGGCACAGTTCTTGACCGGGCATGTCCAATCCAGGACCTCTCCGTGACAGGACTGCGACATAAGCACCGATGACGACCAAAGACAGTCCGACAAGGGACTGCCCGAGGGATTGAGGATGACCGTGCCGCACTCACCCCGACGCCTACGTCGCGCGCTCGTCGCCGCCGCATCCGTCACCGCCCTGACAGCGTCTGCGCTGTTGGTCGCGCCAGGAGCCGGGGCCAACCCCGAGCGGATCGCCGAGATCGAGGCCTACCTCAACATCCTGGGCATGGAGGAAGCGGCCGCCAACGAGCAGGTCCTCACAGCCGAGTACGAGTACGAGCAGGTCCAGGCCAAGATCGGCAAGACCGAAGAGAAGATCAAGCGAGCCAAGTCCGAGGTCAAGCAGACCAGCAGGTCCATTGGGCAGTTCGCCGCTTCCGCGTACCGCAGCGGAGGGATCGACTCCTCCCTCCAACTCCTCCTCGTCGACGATGCTCAGGAGTTCCTCGACTCAGCCGTCGTCCTAGACATCGTTGCCGGCAGCCAGGCCTCAGCACTCCGCAAGGGTCAGGCAGCTCGCCTGAAGCTCGCGCAGGCCGAGGCCGAGCTCGCCCAGCAGGAGGCCCAGGCCGAAACCGTCCTGGCCATGATGGAAGCCAACAAGGAGCGCCTGAGCGAGAAGGTCGCCGCCACGCAGACGTACCTCGACCAGCTGAAGGAAGAGGAGCGCCAGCGACTCGAAGAGGAGCGCAAGCGTCGCGAGGCAGAGTCCCGTGCCGCCGCCGCTGCAGCCGCGGCCGCACTCAACTCTGGCGGGTCCTCCTCCGGCGGATCCTCCTCGGGCACCACGGCCGCCAGCGGCGGCCCCAACGACAACGGCGAGCTCACCTCCGGTGGTGGCAACTACTCCGGTGGCAGCGGAGTCAGCTCCGACCGTGCCGCGATCGTTGTCGCGTACGCCCTTGCCCAGGTGGGCGAGCCCTACGTCAACACCCCTCCCGGCGCTCAGCCCCCCAACTCCTGGGACTGCACCAAGCTCACGTCGTGGGCCTGGGCTCAGGTCGGCGTCCGTCTCACCCCGTACTCCTACGTCCAGGCGCAGGAGGTGCGGCGCATCTCCCCCGATGAGCTCCAGCCGGGCGACCTGCTCTTCTTCTTCAAGAATGGCGCTCACCACGCGTCGATGTACATCGGCGGCGGCATGATCGTCGAGGCCTCGAGCCCATCCACGGGCGTGCGGGTGACCAACGTGTGGAACTCCTGGAACGTCGCCCACTTCTCGTGGGCCGGGCGCCCCTACGGCTGATCGGAAGCCCCCACTCGATGAAGAAGGCCCCCGCAATATCGCGGGGGCCTTCTTCATGCGCTCCCGCACCTGGACTCGAACCAGGAACCACTCGATTAACAGTCGAGTGCTCTGCCAATTGAGCTATGCGGGATTGGCGGGGGCAAGGATAGCAACGCTCCCTAGACCCCGAGCGTTGACCTCAGCTCGGCGAGCGCCGCATCAGCCTCCGCCCGCAGGGCTGGATCACGCGCATCCAGGCCGGCATCGAAGGTCACGGTCCAGCGCAGGCCGTCGCCTGCCCGGCGAGCGACGATGCGGGCACCCAGATCGCCTTGGAGCAGCACCCGCTCGCTGACCACGACGCTCGAGGTCACCCGCTCGTAGACGACGGTCGCCAAGGTGCCTGCCTCCGCGAGGACGACCCGCCATGAGCGGTCACGTGCGCCAGGGTCTGGCCGCGCCTCGACGACGAGCACGGCCGCCTCGCTGAACGTGGCCTTGCTGATGAGATCCCACGGCAGGCGCATCATCTGCGGCACGGGGAGATAGAGCGCGACGTCGGTGGCGACGGCGAAGCCGGCCGGCTGCACTTCGGCCCAGGCGAGCACGCGCTCGCCGGCCTCCACGAGTTCGCGCACGCCGGCAGGAGTGCGCCGCAGAAGCCCCACGTCAGACCTCCCGCTGTTCGCGCAGATCCCGGCGGTAGGCCTCGAGGGCCATGAGGTCCGCAAAGGCTGCCGCCTGCTCCGGCGTGCCTTCCTCGAGGCGCTGAAGCCGGCCGCGCAGCTCGCCGATGCGGCGCGCGGCGTCCATCTCGAGCAGGCGCGCGATGACGGACGTGGCGTAGCGGGCATCGGCCGCCTGAGAGACGGGGAGGGGCTCGACCGTGAGGCCGCGCACGCGCCCGCGCACCTCGTCGTCAGGACACGCCTGCAGGACCGCATCGATCCACGGCAGGCCGACCAGCTCAGGTCGCGGCCCGCCGGCGGCGGCGATGGCCTCGTGAGCCTGGCGCAGGAGCGGATCGGAGTAGGCCTCCGGCTCCACCGACGCGTACCACGCGCTCACCAGGGCCGGCTCCTGCAGCGCGCACTTGAGTGCTTCACGCTGCACGGCCAGGATCGGGTCGCGAGCATCTGGACGTCGCGGTGGAGGCTCTGCCTGCGTGCGTCCGCCGATGGTGCGCGAGACGGTCGCAGGGTCCATGCCGAGCCAGCCGGCGAGACGGCGGGCGTATTCCGGGCGCAGCGCGGGATCCTTGATCCGCGCGACGATCGGGGCGGCCTCGCGGAGGGCAGCCACCCGGCCCTCGGCACTCTCCAGGTCATATGCGGCTAGCGCGGAGCGGATGGCGAACTCGAAGAGCGGCACCCGGTGGTCGACGAGCGATCGGACGGCTGCGTCACCGTGCTGCTGACGCAGGTCGCACGGGTCCAGGCCGTGGGGCTCGACCGCGACGAAGGTCTGGGCCACGAAACGCTGGTCATCGTCGAAGGCCTTGAGCGCGGCCCGACGGCCCGCCTCGTCACCATCGAAGGTGAAGACGACCTCACCGCGCATCTTGTCGTCGTCCATGAGAAGGCGCCTCAGCACCTTGATGTGATCTCCGCCGAATGCCGTCCCGCACGTCGCGACGGCGACGGGCACTCCAGCGAGCTGACAGGCCATGACGTCGGTGTAGCCCTCGACAATCACCGCGCGCTGCTGCTTGGAGATCTCGCGCCGAGCCCGGTCCACGCCGTAGAGCACCTGACTCTTCTTGTAGAGCGGGGTCTCGGGGGTGTTGAGGTACTTCGGGCCATCATCATCCTCGAGGAGCTTGCGGGCGCCGAAGCCAACGACATCGCCCGCCAGATCCCGGATCGGCCAGATGAGCCGGCCGCGGAACCTGTCGTAGACACCACGATTGCCCTGGGAGACCAGGCCAGCAGCGAGCATCTCCGCGTCGGTGAATCCACGCTGCCGCAGGTGCGACATCAGGGAGTCCCAGGACTTCGGTGCGAAGCCGAGCCGGAAGTCCTCGGCGACTGCGGCGTCGAATCCCCGCTCGGTGAGGAACGCGCGGGCCGGAGCGGCGTCTGGTGTCGTCAACTGCCCGATGAAGTAGTCCTCGGCAGCCTTGTTGGCCTCGACCAGACGGGTCCGCTGGCCCTGCTGGCGATTGACCCCGGCCCCGCCCTCGGTGTAGCGCAACGTGACGCCGGTGCGACCCGCGAGCTTCTCGACAGCCTCGGCGAACGTGAGGTGGTCGAGTTTTTGCACGAAGGAAATGACGTCGCCGCCCTCCTGGCAGCCGAAGCAGTAGTACATGCCACGGCTGGGGGTGACATGGAAGGACGGCGAGCGCTCGTCATGGAAGGGACACAGGCCCTTGAGCGATCCCCCGCCGGCCGGCTTGAGGGCGACGTAGTCGCGCACGATCTCGTCGATGCGGGCCTTCTCGCGCACGAGGGCGATGTCATCGTCCCTGATGCGCCCGGCCATGGCCTGATCCTAGGTCGCACGGGCAGGGGCGACCCCCGCTATCCCCAGGGAGCCCCTAGCGGCACAGACGGGCATGCCACGCCATGGCACTGGCATCGGTCAGGCTCGACACCTGGTCGATGACGACACGTAGCCGGCCGCCGTCATCGGCCGCGGCATCGAACTCCGGTGCGATCCAGGGTTCGAGGTCGCGGCCACCGCGGATGACGAGCGTCGATATGAGTTCGGCCAGCATCTCGCGCTGTCGTGCATACTCGATGTCTGCGCCCGCGCGATTCATCACGTAGATCGCCGTCATCGCCTTGAGGGCAGCAACCTCCGCACGCACACCGTCGGGCACGACGAGGGATGCGGCGTAACGAGTGAGGCGGCCACCAGGGTAGGCCTCGCGGGTCGCCTGCTCAGCTGCTGCACAGAAGCGCCCAATCAACCGCGATGTCGCGGACTTCATCGCGGCCAAGTCGCGCTGTGATCCGTCGTACGACGAAGGCCAGTAGTCGAGGGCGAGCAGTCGGTCGAGAGCCGCGCCAATGGACGCCGGATCGACGAGGGGCAGATATCCGCGATGGGCGACATCCATGATGTTCTCGCGCTCCGTGGCGGAGGTGAACATGTCGAGGGTAATCAGCCCGGCATGGAGCGCATCCTCGAGATCGTGGACGGAGTAGGCCACGTCGTCGGCCCAGTCCATGACCTGCTCCTCCAGGCAGGTGCGCTCCCCGGGCGCACCCTCGCGGAACCAGTGGAAGACCTCGGCGTCGTCGGCGTAGTAGCCGAACTTGTGGGACTGGCCGCCCAGATCGGCCCCCCTGCTGTCCTGGACCGTCGCCGGGTCGCGGCGCGGCCAGGGGTACTTGCACGCGGCGTCGAGGGACGCTCGCGTGAGGTCGAGACCCGCGCTGCGACCGGTGGTGGGATCGATGACCTTGGCCTCCAGTCGCGTCATCACGCGTAGCGTCTGAGCATTGCCCTCGAAGCCGCCAATGCCCTCGCAGATCCGATTGAGCTCGCCCTCGCCGTTGTGCCCGAAGGGAGGGTGCCCGAGATCGTGGGCCAGGCCCGCGACATCGACCAGGTCCGGGTCGCACCCGAGAGCGGAGCCCATCTCGCGAGCGATCTGGGCCACCTCGAGCGTGTGCGTCAGCCGGGTGCGGGGGAAGTCCGCACTGCCGGCCACGAGTACCTGGGTCGTCGCTGCAAGTCGGCGTAGTCCCGCGGAGTGCAGGACTCGGGCGCGATCACGTGCGAAGGGTGAGCGCTCGCTCGGGACGTCAAGCACCCACCGCTCGACATCGGCAGGGGTGTAGCCAGCGGGGACACTCACGACGACGACCCTAGTCGGCGGGAACGACGCCGCAGACGTCAGCGGCTATCCGATCCCCCGGCCCCTAGCGATGCCCGGGCCGCCTCCAACCGTGCGACCGGCACCCGGAATGGTGAGCAGGAGACGTAGTCCAAGCCGGCCTCGTCGAAGAAGTGCACTGAGTCCGGGTCTCCGCCGTGCTCCCCGCAGACGCCGCACTTCAGGCTCGGCCGCACGGCGCGCCCCTGCTCGACGGCCATGCGCACGAGTGCGCCGACCCCCTCGCGATCGATGGACTCGAACGGTGAGACGCCGAAGACACCCTTGTCGAGGTACGTGGAGAAGAACGCTGCCTCGACATCGTCACGGCTGAAGCCCCACGTCGTCTGCGTGAGGTCGTTCGTACCGAAGGAGAAGAACTGCGCTGCTTCGGCGATCTGCCCGGCGGTCAGGGCGGCGCGCGGCAGTTCGATCATCGTGCCGATGGGGAAGCGCAGATGGCATCCCTGGGCCTCCTCCACCTCCGCAAGCACGCGCGTGGCTTCCTCGGTGACCAACTCCAACTCCTGGATTGACCCTACGAGCGGAATCATGATCTCGGCGCGCGGATCGCCCCCGGCCTTCTGCCGCAGACATGCTGCCTCGGCGATCGCACGCACCTGCAGCGCGAAGAGGCCGGGCAGCACCAGACCGAGACGCACGCCGCGCAGGCCCAGCATCGGATTTTGCTCGTGCAGGCGATTGACGGCCTGCAGCATGCGCAACTCCGGCTCATGCTCTTCTCCCCGCTCCTCTGCGACGGCGACCCGGATGGCCAGGTCCGTGCGATCGGGGAGGAATTCATGGAGGGGCGGATCGATGAGTCGGATGGTGACGGGCAGACCATCCATCGCCTCCAGGATTCTGGTGAAGTCATCGCGTTGGAGCGGCAGCAGCGCCTCGAGTGCGGCTCGACGATCGTCATCGTCGTGCGCGAGGATGAGTCGCTCGACGTACTGCTTGCGGTCGCCGAGGAACATGTGCTCGGTGCGCAGCAGGCCAATCCCCTCAGCCCCCATCCGGCGCGCTCGTGCGGCATCAGGCGCCGTGTCGGCGTTGGCGCGGACAAGCATCCGACGCGAACGATCGGCATGACGCATGATGCGGTCCACTGACTTGATGAGGTCGCGTGTCGCGTCATCGGCGTCATGCAGCGCCGACGCCACCCCCTCTTCGAAGTAGCGCACGACGGGACTGGCCACGACCGGGACCTCGCCGCGGAATACCTCGCCGCTGCTGCCATCGATCGAGATCACATCGCCCTCGCTGATGACGGTGCCATCCGGTGTCGTGATGCGCCTGCCCGCCGTGTCGACGGTGAGCTCCTCAGCGCCGCACACGGCCGTCTTGCCCATGCCGCGGGCGACGACAGCGGCATGGGAGGTCTTCCCACCTCGGCTTGTGAGGATGCCGGCCGCGGCGACCATCCCCTCAAGGTCATCAGGGTTGGTCTCACGACGTACGAGGATGACCTCACGTCCAGCCTCGGCCCATTCCACCGCGGTGCGCGAGTCAAAGACGACGGCTCCCGCGGAGGCGCCCGGCGACGCGCTCACGCCTCGCGCGAGCAATTCATGTCCGGTGTCGTTGGCGAAGCGCGGGAACATCAACTGGACGAGTTGAGCGCCCGTCACGCGGCGGACTGCCTCATCCATGTCGATGACGCCCTCGTCGACGAGTTGCACCGCGATCCGAAAGGCAGCAGCAGCGGTGCGCTTGCCCACTCGGGTCTGGAGCATCCAGAGTTTGCCGCGCTCGACGGTGAACTCGATGTCGCACAGGTCCTGGTAGTGGAGCTCGAGCCGTCGCATGATGTCGAGTAACTCGTCGTAGACCTCGGCGTTGCGCTCCCCGAGCTCGACCAGCGGCATCGTGTTGCGGATGCCGGCCACGACGTCCTCGCCCTGCGCATCGGGCAGGTAGTCGCCGTAGACACCGGATGCCCCCGTGGCCGGGTCACGGGTGAAGGCGACACCGGTGCCGGAGCCCTCACCGAGATTGCCGAAGGCCATGACCTGCACGTTGACCGCT
This sequence comes from Actinomycetota bacterium, assembly GCA_041164085.1. GTDB lineage: Bacteria > Actinomycetota > Actinomycetes > S36-B12 > S36-B12 > Mxb001. The sequence continues at coordinate 11,741 of JBEAQC010000114.1, read as the reverse complement.
GTCCCGAGATCGTGCGGGATGCGCTCCCGGCGCCGATAGAGGCGGGCGCGATCCGTGTTCCACGACCGGAACACCGCGAGAATGGCGAGGTTGAGCTGCTCGCGCGGATCCTGCGGGAAATCGCGGCCGGTCTGGTCGACGATGATCCTCTTGTACGCCGCGACGAGCTCCTTGAGCGCGGGCACGGGGATGTCGACGTCGGAGGTGACGCCTGCCTCGGCCTTGACCTTGTCGAGCGCGCTCTCGAAAAGGTGCCCGTCGATGTCGAGCACCGTCTTGCCGAACATCTGGATCAGTCGCCGGTAGGAATCCCACGCGAAGCGCTTGTCGTCGGAGATGCGACCCATGCCCTTGACGCTCGCATCGTTGAGGCCGATGTTGAGGACTGTCTCCATCATGCCCGGCATCGAGAAGCGCGCGCCCGATCGCACAGAGACGAGCAGCGGATCGTCAGGATCTCCGAGTCGTCGACCCATGCGCTCCTCGAGTCGATCGAGTTGAGCGCTGATCTGCCCCGCGAGCTCGGGCGGCTCCTCACCGGTCTCGAGATAAGCCCGGCACGCCTGCGTGGTGATCGTGAAGCCGGGCGGCACAGGCAGGCCCAGGCGCGTCATCTCGGCGAGGTTGGCCCCCTTGCCGCCAAGCAGATCCGACTGGCCACGGCTGCCGCGCGCGAAGTCATAGACATAGGTGGTCGACACCAGGCCATGCCATCACGGTGCAACCGCTTGCCGCTAGGTACTTCGGTCCATGTGCCACGGGACGGACCGGATCAACCGCCGCTCACGGAGAGTTCGGCCTCACGGACGCATGCCGCATCGGCGGCGTCGAGGTACGGGGAGTCCAGCCAGCCGTCGGGCAGAGCAGGGGTGCGCTCCCCACCCGTTCGACCACGGGGCGCGGCCATGACCTGCTCATCAGCCACCTGGTCAGGGTCAATGTCGGCGAGCCAGCTATCCACCTCATCCAGGGAGGAGACATTGGCCAGCCCCTGCCTGACCTGACGCTTGACCGAGTAGCCCTTGAAGTACCACGCGACGTGCTTGCGGATCTCGCGCGAACCCGTGTATTCCCCGAAGGCCTGGATGAGCAACTCGGCGTGACGCCGGAAGGTCGCCATGACGATCGGCAGCGCCGGATCATCCGGGATCGGATCCCCGGCGAACGCCGCCGCGAGTTGACCGAAGAGCCAGGGGCGACCCAGGCAGCCACGTCCCACTACGACACCGGCGCATCCTGTGCGAGCGACCATGTCCAGCGCATCCTGGGCACTGAAGATGTCGCCGTTGCCGAGGACCGGGAAGCCGTCGAGTACATCGACCAGTCGTGCAATGGCCGACCAGTCCGCAGTCCCGGCGTACATCTGGGCTGCCGTCCGGCCGTGCAGCGCGACCCACGCCACACCGGCGTCACGCGCCACCCGCCCCGCGTCGAGATAGGTCAGGTGTTCGTCATCGATGCCCTTACGCATCTTGACCGTGACGGGCACACGACCATCTGCTGCCCCGACGGCCGACTCGACGATGTCGGCGAAGAGGTCCCGCTTCCACGGCAGGGCACTGCCGCCACCCTTGCGCGTGACCTTGGGGACGGGGCAGCCGAAGTTGAGATCCACATGGTCGGCAAGGTCCTCGTCGACCACCATGCGCACTGCTTCACGCACGACGACGGGATCGACGCCGTAGAGCTGCACCGATCGTGGCGACTCGTCGGGATCGAAGCGCACCATGTCCAACGTGGCGTCGTGCCGCTCGATAAGCGCACGCGAGGTCACCATCTCGCTGACGTAGAGGCCTGCCCCTTGCTCGCGGCAGAGGCGCCGGAATGCCCGGTTGGTGATGCCTGCCATCGGCGCCAGGACGACCGGCGGATCTACCACGAAGCCGCCGGCCGCGAGGGGACTCATGCACACCATTGTGGGGGGTACGCACCGCTCAGCCTGCCCGCCCCGGCCTCGCTAGGCTGGCCCGTGCTCCCCCAGAGCCCCTCGCGAGCAAGGAGACCCGTGTCGGATCACGATCCCGTGCGGATGGATTCGATCGACGATGCCATCAAGGCCATCGCCGATGGGCGCGCTGTCATCGTCGTCGACGACGAGGGGCGGGAAAACGAGGGGGACCTCATCTTCGCGGCCGAGAAGGCAACGAGCGAACTCACGGCCTTCATGATTCGTCACACGAGCGGATACATCTGCGTCGGCATGACCGGCGAGGACCTCGATCACCTGCACCTGCCGCCCATGACGGTCGTCAACGAGGATCGCAAGGGCACGGCGTACGCCGTCACCGTCGACGCCCGCACCGTGACATCGACCGGCATCTCGGCCGTGGATCGCGCCATCACGATTCGCGCGCTGGGTGATCCGGAGACAGGACCGGGCGACCTCACCCGACCAGGACACGTTATGCCGCTGCGCGCCGTGGCGGGCGGTGTGCTGCGCCGTCCCGGCCACACCGAGGCAGCTGTGGACCTCGCGGCACTTGCGGGACTGCATCCTTCCGGCGCCCTCTGCGAGATGGTGAATGACGACGGCACCATGATGGACGCAGCCCAATGCCGCGCGTTTGCGGACGAGCACGGGCTCCTGGTTGTTTCCATTGCCGACCTGATCCGCCACCGCGGGCAGTATGAGCGACTTATCGAGCGTGGGGCCGCGACTCCGCTGCCCACCCGTCATGGTGACTTCACGATCATCGGATTCCGAAGCCTCGTGGACGATTCGGAGCATGCCGCCATCGTCGCCGGAGACATAGGAGACGGTGAGGACGTGCTCGTCCGTGTCCACGTCGAGTGCCTGGCGGGCGATGCACTGCATTCGCTTGGCTGCCGCTGCGGCGCCCGTCTACAAGAGTCCCTCGCTCGGACCGCCGCCGAGGGACGGGGTGTGGTGGTCTACCTCAAGCCCCCGGCCTCGGGCGCCACACTCCTGGGCGGGCACACGTCGACATCGGGCACGGGCGACTCTCTGGACTACGGCCTGGGATCGCAAATTCTGGCGGATCTTGGCGTACGGAGCATGCGCCTGCTCACGGGGAGCCCTGACCGCCGCTATAGCCTCGACGGCTTCGGCCTGCAGATACGCGAGACCATCCCTCTCGCCTGATCACGGCGTGGCGAGCAGCGCTTCGGCTGTGTGGACGTCGGTCACGAGCGACGTCAGCCAGCCTCCCGAGGCCGCTCCCGCTATGGCGGACACCTTGCTCGGCCCTGCCGCGACCGCTACGCGCCTCGGGATCGCGCGAAACTCTTCACCCGATATTCCTACGACCCTTCCGTCAAGGCTCGAGACCACGGCTTGACCGACGGCGTCGAAGAATCGGAAGCAGATATCGCCCACAGCCCCAGCCCGGGCAAGATCCCGAACCTCGTCGGGACCCCACGCGTTACCGCTGTCACGGACGAGCGGTGAGGGATCCACCGAACCGATGCCCACGAGGGCCACTGACACACGTGACCATGCGTGCACGATTGGCGCGAGTGCCGGGTCGGACATGAGCGCATCGCGGGCGGATGCCGAGCCGAGAATTCCGGGCGCAGGCAGGCTCACCCCTTCGCCACCGATGGCCTGCGCGACCAAAGTCAGTAGCCGGACGGCCTGCGCCTGGACATGCGGATCGCCATGGCCACCGACAAGTTGCACCACCTGCCGAGGTCGGGACGGCCTGATTGGAACCGCCGCGCCCATCGCCGTGGCGGCCGCGAGGAGCGTCGCGGACCAGGACGAGATGCCCACGGTCCCCTCGGTCCCAAGGGTTGCCTGCAGATACCCGGCAGCTCGCATACCCAGATCCTGTGCGGGATCAGCGCCGGCGGGCGCGCCATCGACCACGACGGCGTCCGCCAAGCCGAAGCGGGCCAGAAGCCCATCCTCGAGTTCCACGTGCAGGCCGACGGGCGGGACGACCTGGATCCGCAGGATGCCGGCATCGCGAGCGCGCGAAAGCAGGCGCGACACCGTCGCCTGGGACAGGTTGAGCCGGCGAGCGATGTCCACCTGACGTAGACCCTGCTCGGCGGACAGACGAGCGACCTTGGTCATCAACTCAGCCTGACTCCAACTTAGGGACGATGTCATGCCGCTCGCTCGACCAGCTCCGTGCAGGCGGACGCGATCTGATCCGCAGTGACTCCGGAATCCTCGAGGATGTACTCGACCGATCCCGTCGGAGCGAAGCCTCGTAGACCGAGCATGCGCATGGGCACGGGGCATCGCTGCGCAAGGAATTCGGCAACGGCACCACCAAGCCCGCAGGTATAGGCCTCCTCCACGGTCACAATGCCGGCGGTGTCCCGCGCTGCAGCGAGGAGCGCCTCCGTGTCGAGAGGCACAAGCGAACTCATCACCAGCACGCGCGCCGCGATCCCCCGCGCGCTGAGGGAATCGGCGGCAGCCAGCGCCCTCGGGACCACAGTGCCGAGGGCGACGATGGTGACGTCGCCACCCTCCCGGAGCATGTGGGCGCGGCCCGGGTGGAAGGGCGTCTCCGCATCGAAGACCGCAGGGACGCCTGTGCGACTGATGCGCAGGAATACGGGGCCGTCGTGGTCTGCGGCCCAGGTCACTGCCGCTGCCGTCTCCGCAGGGTCTGTCGGGACGATCACCTCCAGGCCCGGGATTGTCCGCAGCCAGGCCAGATCCTCCGGCGAATGATGCGTTGGGCCGAGTTCTCCGTAGCTGATGCCGGGACTCTGCCCGCAGAGGACAACGTGGTGTCGGGAGTAGGCGATGTCCACCTTGATTTGCTCCATGGCGCGGGCAGTGAGGAAGCAGGACGCCGCCGAGACGAAGGGGATACGACCTCCCGCTGCCAGGCCCGCAGCCACTCCCACCATCGCCTGCTCGGCGATACCAACATTGATGATCCGCTCGGGGAAGCGCTGCTGGAAGCCACCGAGTTTGCTCGAGCCAATTGAGTCGTTGACGACCGCGACGATCCGATCGTCCTTCTCGGCCAAGGTGCAGAGCGTGTCGGCAAAGGCATCCCTGCAGTCGAAGAGGGTCACGACGCGATCTCCACACGAGCACGGGACGCTTCCTCGGACGAAGGGACCCGGTGATGCCAGGCCGCAACGTCAGACATGAAGGACACGGGGTGACCCTTGTGCGTACGCGCGATGACCGCGGATGGGCGGCCGGCCTCCCACGGCACGCTCGATAGTGCCGCCTGTAAGGCGGCATGGTCGTGGCCGTCGACCTCGCGGACGGCCCAGCCAAAGGCACGCAGCTTGTCGGCAAGGGGCTCAAGGTCACTCGTCGCCGCGACCGCCGCGCCCTGCTGAAGACCGTTACGGTCGATGATGAGGGTGAGTCGATCGAGTCGTCGATGCGCGGCGATCATGAGTGCCTCCCAGTTGGAGCCCTCCTGCATCTCCCCGTCACCGGTAACCACGTACGTGCGTCCCTCAGATCCGTCCAGGGCAGCAGCGATCGCCATTCCGACGCCGATCGGGAGCCCGTGCCCGAGGGGGCCTGTGCTCGCCTCGACGGCGTCCAACTTGGTCCGCGCGGGATGGCCATTAAGGGCACTGCCTGCCTGGACGAACGTCGAGAGCTCGTCTCGTGCAAGGAGGCCGGCTTCGGCAAGGGTGGCGTACAGGGCAGCCGCCGCGTGTCCCTTGGACAAGACGACGCGATCCTGTGCCGTCTCCGCACCCACATCGCAGACACCCAGGTACAGCGTGACAAGGATGTCGGTGACCGAGAACTCACCCCCGATGTGACCCATACCCGCGTCCGTCACCATCGTGAGGTCCTGCAGCCTCACCCTCGTGGCCGCATCGGCGAGTTCGGCCGGACTCACATGCCCGCTCATTGACCGGCCATGGAGGAGAGCAGGGCGCGTTGAACGATGCGCTGAGCAGCGATGGCATCCTGACGGGCCTGAGCATCACGGAGCGCGTCCATATCGAGGTCGTCCAGCGCGCGGTAGATCGCCTTGAGCGTCTCGATGGAGAGCTGTGCAGCCTCGACGGTGTCCTCTCTGAACGGGAATTGATCGAGCTGCCACACTCCCACCCAGTTATTGATGCGCAACGTGTAGAAGAACTCGAAGATCTCCGTGAGGTGAACCGTGCCGACGACCAGATCGTCGTCCCAGCCTCGCAGGTTGTCGTTGACATCCATGCCGTAGAGCACGCCGTGATCGATGAGGAGCTGGGCCGCATCGGCCGGTGATTCACCCCCGTATAGGGAGTGTCCGAAGTCCAACAGGACGCCAACGTTGTCCAGACCGATCTGTTGGATGCCGAGAATCGACCGCGCCGCTGAATCCCAGGTCATCTTCACGCGCGGCTCGCGGGGCTTGTACTCGATGGCGATTCTCAGGTCCGCATTCGCAGCAGCGAGCTCGCGCATACCGTCAACAGCCAACGCCCACAGGTCATGGTGGTTGACCTGGAAGGGGTAGTCCCACCCATCTTGACCCGGCCAGATCTTCAGGTACTGCCCATCGAGTGCTCGGACGATACCCGCCGCCTCGTTCATGAGTTCGAGGGCTTGGCGTCGTACGGCCGGATCAGGATTGGTGAAAGCACCCTTGCCGAATCGCCTGAGGTAGATCTCCGGGGTCACTCCGGTGACGATCAAGCCGTGAGTGCGTAGAGCCTGCTGCACCTGATCAAGCGTCACCCCGGGCGTGAATGGGTAGGGAACGTCGACCGCACCGAGGCCCTGCACCTGCGCGGCGCGTTCGATCATCTCCAGGGTCGAGACAGCCGGCGCATATCCATCCGTGGCGTATCGATCGACGTAGCTGGCGAAGTGCCACAGGCCGGCGCCGAACATGGGGTAATCGGTCATATCTCCTCGATTCTCATTCGCGCACGAGCGACCTCGCGCTGCCAGATACGGCGCTCGTGCGCCCGCCGCTCGGGTGTCCACCCGGGGTCGACAACGGTGTCCCCCACGGCCGGTCCGGGATCGCTGCCGAGGACCACCGATGCCAGTCTGGCGGCCCCGATGGCCGACAGCTCAGGTTCACGGACGCGGACCACCGGCATTCCCACGACGTCCGCGTGCACCTGCAAGAGCAGGTCCGACGAGGACCCCCCGCCGTCCACCCGGAGCTCAGCCACGTCCGCCGATCCGTTCTGCACCATGGCCTCGACCACGTCGGCCACCTGATGGCCGACCGACTCCAGGGCAGCCCTCGCAAGATGAGCCGCCTTCGACCCCGCCGTCATGCCGCTCACGAGCGCTGTCGCCCCACGATCCCAATGGGGCGCCCCGAGCCCGGTGAACGCAGGCACGAACGTCACCCCGCTCGAGTCGTCAACGGTGGCCGCCAATTCCGCAACCACGATCCCACCCGGCCGGGCGGCCGCCGGGTCAAGCAGGTTCGCGACCCAGTCGATCGCCTGCCCGGTGGACACGATGTTTCCCTCGAGCGCGTAGGTCGGATGGTCCAGCCACCAGGCCACGGTGACGTCGATCCCTTCCCGAGGGGTATCCAGACCCGGTAGGGCAACCATGACGGACGTGCCGGTCCCCAGCGTCGCCTTGGCAATCCCCTCCGCGCCGGTCGAGTGGGCGAAGAGCGCAGCGTGCGAATCAGCGAGCACCGCCACGATGGGCACGCCGGCGAGCGGTGCCCCCCATTCGGATTGGACCACGCCGAAGGACGCATTCGATGGACGGACCGGCGGCAGAGAACCCCGCGGGATGTCGAAGGCGTTGAGGAGTTCATCATCCCAATCCCCGGCGCTCAGCGACATCAGCAGCGTGCGTGACGCATTGCCGGACTCCGTGATCGCCTCACCGGTCAGCCGGGCGATGAGCCAGGATTCGAGCGTGCCCACCACCACGTCGCTACCAGCGGATCGGCTGCCAGGCAGCTGATCGAGAAGCCATCGCATCTTGGGCGCGGAGTACATGGCATCGAGCGTCAGGCCTGTGATCTGCTTGACTCGCGCGCGTGCATCGGGATCCCACGACTCCAGCTCCGCCGAGGTCCGGGAGTCCTGCCAGCTCAGCATCGGCCCGAGTGGCCGGCCCGTCGATCGCTCCCAGGCCACGACTGACTCGCGCTGATTGGTCAGCGCAATGGCAACGACCTCACAGCCTGCTGCCGCTGCGCATGCCTCGCGAGCAGCGGCAAGCAACCCCGACAGGATGTGCTCGGCATCCTGCTCCACCTCGCGGGGGCCGAGCACCTGCAACGCGAGGGGCACACCGGCGCGGGCCATGACGGCGCCCGTGCCGACCTCGCACAACACCGCCTTGGCGTTGGAGGTCCCGGCATCGAGGGCGAGGATCGCAGGCGTCACCGATCGGGCTCCTCATGCGCGCAGGAAGGTCACATAACCAGTCTTTCACCCCTAGTGAAAGATTATTCAGCTATGTAGTTACATGCACACCCTAGAGGCCGCGGCATGGCCGGTCAAGCAATCGGGTCAAGTAATCGGATCGGCTACGTCGAGGCCTTCTTGCCGCCTCCGAAGAGACGCTTGAAGAAGGAGTGATCCTTCTTCCACTCCGCCATCTCCTGAGCAGTGCACCTGCAGCGCTGGTTCTTGGGCACGCCCGCGAGCACCTGGTTGACGTGCTGACCGCAGCCGGCCCACGACGCCTTCTCACACCTCTTGCACGTCACCTGTCGACACATGACGGGGACTATACCCCAGGGGGTATCAGGTAGGCACCCGACCCCGTCGGTCCATCGCGCTGCGATAGATTCCAGATGAGAGTCATTTTCATTCAGTGCCGAGGAGGCCCGCATGTCCGCAGCAAGCTGGGGTAAGACCGAGATCCGCAACGCCGTCGCCGAGCGAAGCGGCTTGCCCGCCAGCACCGTCGATGCCGTGCTCGCCGCGCTGTCCAGCGTCGTCGTCGAGCAGGTGTCGAAGGGAACCAAGCTCCAGATCCCCGGTATCGCGACGTTTGAGGTCGTGCAGCGCGCCGCGCGCACGGGCCGCAACCCTGCCACGGGCGAGACGATGCAGATCCCGGCGCGCAACGCTGTCAAGGTCAGCGCCAGCGCTCCGCTGAAGCGCGCCGCAGCCGGCAACTGAGCGAGGGCTCGACCTCGATAGGGGCCCTAGTTCGACGCCCTCGTGGAGCGTGGACGCGCCACGCCCACGAGGGTCGGCGCGACCGGGGGCAGCGCCATGAGACGAGTGCGAGTAATGGCCGACACATCGAATCCCGCGGACTCGAGTACAGCGGCGGTATCCCGGTCGACGCGGCAGCCGCCGGCCAGGCGTGGCCAGACCGGACCCACGGCCCGCTGCAATCCGCGCAGTGCGGTGCCGGGCTCCGCGCGGATGTGCTCGAGCACGTGCAGGGTCCCGCCAGGGGGCAGCACGCGACGGATCTCTGCTGCGGCTGCGTGGGGATCGGCCACCGAGCACAGGACGTAGGCGACGAGCACGGAGTCGACAGAGGAGTTCGGCAGCGGGATCTGCTCAGCAACGGCATCGATGACGTCGACCTCGATGCCCCGGCGCGCGGCGGCGTCCACGCGCGAGCGCGCGGCAGCGCGCATGGACGCGCTCGGCTCCAGCGCGACGACCGACGTCACAGCAGCCGGGAGGTGATCGAGGTCGTGGCCCGGCCCGAGTCCAATGATGAGCAGTCGTCCGTGCGCATCAGCCAGCACGCGCCGGCGCAGGTCCCCCAATCCTGTGCGCTCCCCCACCGCTGAGAGGCCGCGGTAGACCCGCGTAAAGACGGTGTGGTCCGACACCGCTTCAGCAGGCGGGCAGGCGCTCGGCCAGCCAGCCCTCGAGCGCGGTGAGCGGGATCCGCTCTTGCGCCATGGAGTCGCGATCGCGCACGGTCACTGCGTCGTCGTCGAGGGTGTCGAAGTCGACGGTGATGCAGTACGGCGTGCCGATCTCATCCTGGCGGCGATAGCGACGGCCAATCGCGCCCGCATCGTCGAATTCGACGTTCCAGCGCTTGCGCAGCTGGGCTGCCAATTCCCGCGCCCGGGGCGAGAGTTGCTCATTGCGCGACAGGGGCAGCACGGCGGCCTTGACAGGAGCGAGCCGCGGATCGAGCCGCAGGACGACGCGCTTGTCGATGCCGCCCTTCGCATTGGGAGCCTCGTCCTCGTCGTAGGAGTCGAGCAGGAAGGCGAGTACGCATCGGGTCAGGCCGGCTGCGGGCTCGATGACGTAGGGCACCCAGCGCTCCTCGGTCTCCTGATCGAAGTACGACAGGTCCGTGCCGGAGTGCTGGGAGTGCGTCGAGAGATCGAAGTCCGTGCGGTTGGCGATGCCCTCGAGCTCGGCCCACTCCGAGCCCGCGAAGCGGAAGCGGTACTCGATATCGACGGTGCGCTTGGAGTAGTGGCTGAGCTTCTCCTGGGGATGCTCGAACATCCGCAGGTTCTCCGGATCGATGCCGAGGTCGACGTACCAGTCCCAGCGCTGCTGGAGCCAGTACTCGTGCCATTCCTCGTCCGTGCCGGGCTTGACGAAGAACTCCATCTCCATCTGCTCGAATTCGCGGGTGCGGAAGATGAAGTTGCCCGGGGTGATCTCGTTGCGGAAGCTCTTGCCGGTCTGGCCGATGCCGAAGGGGGGCTTCTTGCGCGCGGCGTTCATGACGTTGAGGTAGTTGACGAAGATGCCCTGGGCCGTCTCCGGCCGGAGGTAGTGCACCGCACCGGCGTCCTCCACCGGACCGACAGCGGTGCGGAGCATGCCGTTGAAGTCACGAGGCTCGGTGAAGTCGCCCTTGGTCCCGCAGTTGGTGCACACGATCTCGGCGAGGCCGCCCTCGGGGACCCGGCCGTGCTTCTCCTCGAAGGCCTCGATGAGCTGGTCAGCGCGCCAGCGCTTGTGGCACTTCTTGCACTCGGTCAGCGGGTCGACGAATGCCGAGACGTGACCGGATGCCTCCCAGACCTGAGGCGCGAGGATCACCGAGGAGTCAAGACCGACAACATCGTCTCGACCGCGCACGACCGCCTGCCACCACTGGCGGCGGATGTTCTCCTTGAGCTCGACGCCGAGCGGACCGTAGTCCCATGCCGAGCGGGTGCCTCCGTAGATTTCCGAGGACGGGAAGACGAAACCCCTGCGCTTGCTCAGGTTGACGACGGCATCGACGCGATCGGCCATGGATCCACTCCGGCTGGTTGTCGGCGGACAGGCCCGGCGGCGTGCCGCCGAGCAGGAAGCCTCACCCTAGCGATCAGCTAGTCGCCGTCTGGCCTCGGCCTCGTCGATGGTGTCGAAGTCGTCGTAGTGCCAGCGCAGATCGCGGCGACCCAGTGGGCGCTCCACGGCGATGATCTCGTCGTAGATCGCCTGCAGGTGAGCCTCGGCCTGGCGCGGGCACACGGGGACCGCGAGTCTCAGGCTGCGGGCACCGCCGTCGCGCATGGCAGCCCCGATGAGGCGCGCAGCCGTGCCTGTCTCGACCCCGGCGTCGATGACGATCACGTCGCGACCAGAAGCATCCGGCACATCGCTCACGCGTGGCTCCCCCTCGCGCTCGATGCCGGCGCCGGCGAGGGGCAGGTCTAGTTCAGCAGCGAGCGCACCAGCCACGGGTACGCCGCCCGGCACGATGGCGACGAGCAACGGCGCATCGAGCGACACCGTCACCGGGCGCAGCGCCTCAACCAGGGCGAGGCCACCATCGGCGAGGTTGGCGAAGCGGGTCATGACGGCGCCGGTGGCACGAAGCCCGCGGATGCGTGGCCCAGGCTCACGCTCGAAGCATCGGCCGCGAGCGCTCCGGTGGCATCGGCGGAGCCGTCGCCATCGGTCACATGCAGGACCTCGAAAGC
>JBEAQC010000113.1:0-8078 GCA_041164085.1 Actinomycetota bacterium | reverse complement strand
TGACGCCGGCTCCCTCGGGCATGACCTTCTTGAGGATCGACTTCAAGCGCGTGCGCTCGGTATCAGGAAGCTTGCGCGAGATGCCCGTCATCGAACCATCCGGCACATAGACGAGGTAGCGCCCCGGCAACGAGACCTGGCTGGTGAGTCGGGCACCCTTCTGCCCCATCGGATCCTTGGTGACCTGTACGAGCACCGGGTCACCGGACTTCAGCGCCATCTCGATGCGGCGTGGCTGGCCCTCGAGACCGGCAGCGTCCCAATTGACCTCGCCGGCGTAGAGCACGGCATTGCGACCACGACCGATGTCGACGAAGGCCGCCTCCATCGACGGCAGGACGTTCTGCACGCGCCCGAGGTAGACATTGCCGACCAAGGAGTTGGAACTGCCGCGGTCAACGTAGTGCTCGACGAGTACGCCGTCCTCGAGCACGGCGATCTGGGTGCGACCTTCGGCCTGACGCACCACCATGACGCGATCGACGGCCTCGCGGCGAGCAAGGAACTCCGCCTCGGTGAGGATCGGCGCGCGACGTCGCCCGGCATCGCGGCCTTCCCGGCGGCGCTGACGCTTGGCCTCAAGGCGCACCGAGCCCTTGAGCGCGGTCGCCTCATCACCCCGCGAGCGCGGCTCGCGGACGTGGACGGTCGTGCGCTCGGGATCGTCGGGATCGACGCCGGCGTCCTGACCGCGGCGACGCCGCCGGCGGCGACGGCGCGTCGATGAGCCTCGACCGTCGTCATCGGCATCGCCGTCGGAGTCCGGACCCGTCGTGGGTGCGGCATCGGCGGTCTCGGCGTCGCCGCTGACCGATCGCCGGCCCCGACCACCGCGGCGACGGCGACGGCGTGAGCCGCCCTCGTCGCCCTCGGCCCCGGCATCGCCGTCCTTGGCTGCCGCCTCCTTGGGCTTCTTCGCCTCAGCCGTCTTGTCGGCAGCGGCCTTCTTGGCTGTGGACTTCTTGGCCGCAGTCTTCTTGGGACCGCCGGTAGCGGGAACCGCAGCACTGGGATCAGGCGCCTGGAAAATCGGCGCGATCGTCGCGGCCTTCTTGGCCGGCTTGTCCTCCGCCGACTTCTCGGCCGTCTTCTTGGCCGCGGTCTTCTTCGCCGCCGCCTTCTTGGCCGGCTTGTCCTCGGTGGACTTCTTGGCCGCGGTCTTCTTCGCCGCCGCCTTCTTGGCCGGCTTATCCTCCGCCGACTTCTTGGCCGCGGTCTTCGTCGCTGCCGCCTTCGTCGCGGCCTTGTCCTGCACCGGAGTGGGGGGTCCCGCGGGGCGGCTGGCCGCCTTGCGGGGACGCGTCGTTGCGGAGCCTGCGGGCTCGTTGGTGCTGTCGACCATGCGGTCGTGTCCTCTCACGGCCCGGGGCCGGAGCCTGCGGGGCTCGGCCACTCGGACCTGGTCTCACCGATCCTGGGGATCGGCCGACCCGGCAAGCCGGGCCGTCAAGTCTGGTCAGCCTCACGATCTGCGGCGAGGGGGTCACCGACGACCACGTCATCGGCCGACCCTCCCTCGGCGAGCGGCCCTTGCATCTCCCTCGTCACGAGAGGTGGCGGTGTCTGCCAACCGATCGCGACGGGCGAGGGGGCCACGCTGCGCAGAGCTGTGAGGATGTCGTCTGGTCTCACGGAAGGGGTCACCTGCCGCAGGACCACCGTCAGTATCGCACACGCGCTCGCTGCATCGGCCGTCGACGCCACGGTCGCCGTGAGCAGCGCTTGCCTCACATCGAAGCGCCTCATGCCGTTCTTCGTGAGGCGCTCGACGTAGACCTCGTCGGCATCCAGCAGTGCGGTGAGCGCCGCCTGGGCCTGCTCGACCTCGAGTCCTGGCAACTCGATGCGCCAGGTGCTGGCCTGCAGTCTCTCCACGAAATCAGGGGTGCGGGCCACCACCACGTCGAGGATGTCCAGGCCCGGGGGCAGCGCCGCGTCGATGCGCTCGCGCAGATCCTCGGGGTCGCAGGCCTCGGAGAGCCCGATCTCGAGGAACTCCGCCTCGCTGGCCGTCCCCGTCGGGGCGGCGTTGGCGTAGGAGATCTTGGGGTGCGGGCTGAAGCCGGCGCTGTAGGCCATGGGGACACCTGCTCGGCGCAGGGCACGCTCGAACGCCCGCTGGAAGTCACGATGGCTGGCGAAGCGCAGCCGGCCGCGCTTGGCATAGCGCAGACGCATGCGCTGAACGGGTGCGACGTGCTCGCGCGGTGGCTTGCGACTCACGCCGGCTGGCCGACGCGAACGCCCGGCTGGCCGATGCGGATGTCCGGCAGACCCAGGTCCGTCGGGCCGACCTGGATGCTCGTGCCCATCTGATCGCATACGCCGCAGTCGAAGCAGGGTGTCCACCGGCAGTCCTCGACACCTTCCTCGTCGAGTGCGTCCTGCCAGTCCTGCCAGAGCCATTCGCGATCGAGTCCCGAGTCCAGGTGATCCCAGGGCAGCACCTCGGCATGCTCGCGCTCACGCGTGGTGAACCAGTCGAGGTCGACGGGCTCATCAGCCAGCGCAGCGTCAGCCGCTGCGGCCCAACGGTCGTAGTCGAAGTGCTCGCTCCACCCGTCGAAGCGCGCCCCATCGCGCCACGCCTGGAGGATCACTCGGCCGACGCGGCGATCACCACGCGAGAGCAGCCCTTCGATGATGCCGGGCTTGCCATCGTGATAGCGGAAGCCGATGGACTTGCCGTATTCGCGATTGGTGCGGATGGCATCGCGCAGCTTTGCCAGGCGCGCATCCGTCGTCTCGTGATCAAGTTGGGCCGCCCACTGGAACGGAGTGTGCGGCTTCGGCACGAAGCCACCGATCGAGACAGTGCAGCGAATGTCACGGCGACCGCTCACCTCGCGCCCGACGCGGATGACCTCGGCCGCCAAGCGCGCGATCTGCAGGACGTCCTCATCCGTCTCCGTCGGCAACCCGCACATGAAGTAGAGCTTCACCTGACGCCATCCCGCGCCATAGGCCGTCGCCACCGTGCGGATGAGGTCTTCCTCGGTGACCTGCTTGTTGATCACCTTGCGCATGCGCTCGCTGCCACCCTCGGGGGCAAACGTGAGGCCGCTACGCCGGCCATTGCGCGAGAGCTCATTGGCAAGGTCGATGTTGAACGCATCCACTCGCGTACTCGGCAGCGACAGTGATGTCTGCGAGCCCTCGTAGCAGTCAGCGAGATAGGTCGTGGTCTCCGCGATCTCGGAGTGATCGGCGCTCGATAGGGAGAGGAGTCCGACTTCCTCGTAGCCGGTCTTGGCCAGTCCGTTGGCGACCATCTCGGCGATACCGGTCTTGCTGCGCTCGCGCACCGGGCGCGTGATCATGCCGGCCTGACAGAAGCGGCAACCGCGAGTGCAGCCGCGGAAGATCTCCACGCTCATGCGCTCATGCACCGTCTCGGCGAGCGGAACGAGCGGCGCCTTCGGGTAGGGCCACTCGTCGAGGTCCATGAGCGTGTGCTTCGCAACGCGCCACGGCACACCGGAGCGGGCAGGGACCACGCGGCGGATCCGGCCATCGGAGAGGTACTCGACGTCGTACATCGACGGGACGTAGGCTACGCCCGACTGCGAGATCGCCGCGAGCAATCCGGGGCGACCGTCGGGGCATCCGGCCTGCTTCCACTCACGCACGATCTCGGTGAGGCGGAGCACCGCCTCTTCGCCGTCGCCGAGCACAGCCGCGTCGATGAAGTCGGCGATCGGCTCGGGATTGAAGGCCGCGTGACCACCGGCGACGACGATGGGGTGCGCCTCGTCGCGCTCCGTCGCGATCAGCGGAATCCCGGCGAGGTCGAGCGCGGTGAGCATGTTGGTGTAGCCCAACTCGGTGGAGAAGGACAGGCCGAGCAGATCGAAGGCGCCCACGGGTCGATGGGCATCGACGGTGAACTGCGGCACCCCGTGCTCGCGCATGAGTGCCTCGAGATCGGGCCAGACGGCGTAGGTGCGCTCGCAGAGCACGCCGGGCTGCTCATTGAGCACCTCGTAGAGGATCTGGACGCCCTGGTTGGGTGCACCAACCTCATAGGCGTCGGGATACATCAGCGCCCAGCGGACGTCCGCGTCCTCCCAGTCCGTGGGGACGGCGTTGACCTCGCCCCCGACGTACTGGATCGGCTTCTGGACGAGCGGAAGGAGCGTCTCAAGGGACGGGAAGACCGAGTCGGCTGATGTCGACGGCATGGGCACAGGCTACCGGGGGCAGTCGACTAGGGCGTCTGCTCGCGGTGCAGTCGCACGTTTTGGAGCAGTCCGAGGGCGATCCACGACGCAAACATGGAGGTGCCGCCGTAGGAGACGAAGGGCAGCGGCACGCCGGTGATCGGCATGATGCCGAGGTTCATCCCGATGTTCTCGAAGGTCTGGAACGCCAGCCAGGCGACCACTCCGGCGGCAACCAGGCGGCCGTAGAGCTCACCGGCACCCATCGCGATGCGCATGCCGCGCCACAGGATGATGCTGAGCAGCAGGATGGTGATGGCCGCGCCGATGAAGCCCGCTTCCTCACCGATCACCGTGAAGATGAAGTCGCTCTCGTTGACCGGGACGAAGTTGCCCTGTGTCTGCGGCCCCTGGAAGAGACCGCGACCCCAGAGACCTCCCCCACCGATCGCGATGCGGGCCTGCGTGGCGTTGTAGGCCGCGGTGCTCGCAGCATCGTCGGGGTTGATGAACGACGTCAGGCGAGCGATCTGATAGTCCCGCACGAAGCCGAGTTGCCAGGCGACCACCGCCGCCGTCGCACCTCCGACGAGCAGGCCGGCCACCCAGCGGGTACGCGCACCGGATACGGCAACCATCGTCACGACGATGGTGCACATGATCAGCACGGTGCCGGTGTCGTTTTGCAGCAGCACGAGGCCGATGGGGATAGCGGCCAAGCCGAGCGCAAGGGCGACATCGCGATCGCGTGGCTCGGCCTCGGCGTCACGCTTCTCCGCGAGGATGACGGCGAGGATAAGCACGATGGCGACCTTGGCGAACTCGGACGGCTGCAGCGTGAATCCGCCGGGCACCTGCACCCACGCGCGCGCACCGGCGATCGTCGTGCCGAGGGGGGTGTAGACGAGCAGAATGCCGATGATGGCCAGGCCGTAGATCACCGGCGAGTAGGCGCGAAGCAGCCGGTAGTCCAGGCGCGAGACAATGAAGGCGAGCACGAGGCCGATGACGATGTTGACCAGGTGCCGGTT
The DNA here is from genome assembly GCA_041164085.1 of Actinomycetota bacterium. GTDB lineage: Bacteria > Actinomycetota > Actinomycetes > S36-B12 > S36-B12 > Mxb001. The sequence goes on along the minus strand of JBEAQC010000113.1, from coordinate 2,887 downwards.
GAGGAAGTACTGCGGGTCATCGCCGGCGAGGTCCGAGCGACTGGCGGACCAGACGAAGACCGAACTCCCGACACTCAGGAGCAGGGCGGCACCGAGCAGCCACCAGTCCAGGCGTCGCCAGTAGGACTGGCGGCCCTCCTGTCGCGCGCCGATGAAGCGTCGCGTTGACGTCGACTCGGGGACGCTCACTCGTCGGCCTCGGGAGTGATCGGCGTCCCGTCAGGGCGCACGATGGGGAGCGACCGCGACGGCTCAGCGCCGATGAGCACGCTGCGCGCAGGATCGGCGACACCGTCCTGCACGCCGAAGATCGCGTCGTAGATCGCGCGCACGCCCGGGCCCGCTGACAGCGAGCCGGTGCCACCGCGCGTCACCATCATCACCACGGCGTACTGCGGATCGTTGGCGGGCGCGAAGCTCGCGAACCACGCGGTAGTCGAGTTGTCACTGAAGACCTGCGCCGATCCGGTCTTGGCGGCGATGGGAATCTCATCGAGCGGGAAGCCTTCGAAGGGGACTCGGCCGGTGCCCTCGGCGGTGACACCCGTCATCGCCGCGCGGAGGAAGTCGAAGGTGCCGTCCGGGGCGGGCACCTGCGCGCGCACCACGGGCGAGAACTCCTGCACGACCTCGCCTCTGCTGCTAAGCACGGCCTTGGCCACCTGGGGCTGATAGACCGTGCCGCCGTTGGCGATGGCGGCGTAGGTCATGGCGAGTTGGAGCGGGGTGATCGACGTGTCGCCCTGGCCGATGGAGGCATTGATGGCATCACCGTTGCGCCAGCGGAATCCGTCGAGGCAATTCTCCTTGGCGAGCGCCGTGTAGTACTCCGCGAGCTTGGGATCCTCTTGGCGCAGTTGGGAGTAGCCCTCCTTGGCATCCGAGCACCACTGGTCGCGACGCTGCTCCCACACGCGCAGTTTCTCGTCGCGACCGGAGACGAGGCCGGCGGCCTCGTTGGGCAGATCGATACCGGTCGCCTCGCCGAGCCGGAAAGCGGCGGCGGTCTCTGCGATGGGGTCGGGTGCGCCCTGCGGCGCGTAGAGGCCGCCGCCCTTGAGCCACATCTCGTCAGCGATCCGGTAGAAGACGGTGTTGCACGACACCTCGAGTGCGCGTTGCAGGGAGATCGGCCCGAAGCCCGATGACTCGAAGTTGCGGAAGCGCTGCGAACCCACGGTGTAGTCCGCCGGGCACGGGTAGGTGCCCTGGAGGTCGTAGCCCTCACGCGCAGCCGCAACGGTGGTGACGGCCTTGAAGGTGGAGCCCGGGGCGTAGGTGCCCTGCGTCACCGTGGTCGACAACGCCCGGTCACGCAGGAGTCGGTCGTAATCCTTGGTCGAGATGCCACCGACCCACAACTGCGGGTCGTACGACGGATAGCTCGCCATGGCAAGGACTGCTCCCGTGCGCACATCGACGACCACCGCGGCGCCCGTGTCGGCGATCTCGCCGGCCTCACGGGCGCGATCGACGGCGTCCGACAGGGCCGTCTCGACGACCGACTGCAGGTGCGCGTCGATATTGGTGACGATGTAATTGCCCGCGACGGGATCGGACTCCGAGACCGTGCCGGTCACGCGCCCCACCTGATCGACCGCGAGCGTGGTGATGCCGGGAATGCCGCGCAATTGCTCGTCGTACTGCGCCTCGAGGCCATTGCGGCCGACGAGGTCGCGGGCGCGCAGGCGCGCCAGGTCGGTGCTGTCGCCCTGAGCGTCGAGTTGCTCCTGGGTCACCGGTCCGACATAGCCGAGGATGTGCGCAAGATTGGCCTCGAAGGGCCCGGGATATTCGCGGACAGCCGCGAGCTGAGCTGTCACACCAGGGAAGTCGGCTCGGCGCTCCATGATCGTCAGCGCGGTCTCGGTGGCCACGTCCTGCGCGATCGGCACGGGCTGATAGGGCGAGCCGTCCCAGCAGACAGGCAGCGGCGGTGCACCCTCGGACCCACACGGCATGAGCTTTTGATCGATCGACTCGCGGGAGATGCCGAGCGCATCGGCGAGACGTTCGAGCACCGCGGCGCCGTCGTCGTCCTCACGTGCGAGCACGGTGCGATCGACCGAGACCACGAGCGATGTCCGATTAGCCACGAGCGGCCGGCCACGCTGATCGAGGATCAGCCCGCGCACCGCCGGCGTGATGACCTCGCGCGTGGTGTTGCTCGCGGCCTGTGCGGCGTACTCCTCGCCGACCACCAACTGCAGGTAGAACAGGCGCGCCATCAAGGTGCCGACAAGGGACACGATGAGGACCCCGAGGACGACGAGGCGCAGGTGAGACCTGTCGCTCATCGTGCCTCCTCGTCGATCGCGCGTCGATCGCGCACTAGGGCCTCACCACGGTACGACGCTGACCCCGAAGAGTCGCCCTCGCGACCCTCCAACTCGTCCGATTATCGGACCTACGTCACGGTGACCGCCGGATCAACGAGGGTAGGCCTCGGGGACGATCCAGCGGCACAGGCGGCGCAGGGGCCGGCCGAGGATCAGGCCCAGGGCGAGTGCATAGCCGGCAGACGTGAGCATGAGGAAGATGACGTCGTCCCATCTCACGCGAGGGTCGCCAAGGAGGCCACCGAGTGCAGACCCCGCGAGGATGACCAGGGGCGCCGCCAGCCCGGCGAGGATCGCCAGCGACCACCAGGGCCGATCATCGGATTCAGCGAAGCGACCCGCGGCGTATCCCACGATCGTGAGCAGCAGAGCCGTGATCCCGATCGTGCCCGCAGCCGGCGGTGCGATATCGAGCAGGAAGCCACCCGCAAAGCCCGCGATCGCACCGGTCGTCGCACCGAACTGCCCGGCCAGGATGACCACGACGACCAGCACGAGTGTGGGAGTGGCACCCGGGAAGTCCAGTGGAGCAAGGATCGTCACCTCGA
>JBEAQC010000112.1:0-5121 GCA_041164085.1 Actinomycetota bacterium | reverse complement strand
TGAGCACGTCGTGGGGCCACGTGGTCGGGACGGTCGTCATGGCTTCTCGCATCGCTCAGGGGAGAGTGAGAATCTCACTGCCGGTGTCGGTCACGAGGATGGTGTGCTCGAACTGCGCCGTCAACTTCCGATCGCGCGTGACGACGGTCCAGCCGTCATCCCAGATCTCGTAGTCATGGGCCCCGAGGGTGATCATGGGCTCAATGGTGAAGGTCATGCCCGGCTCCATGATCGTGTCGTAACGCGCGTCGTCGTAGTGGGGGATGACCAGACCGCTGTGGAACGCCGTGCCGATGCCGTGCCCGGTGAAGTCGCGGACGACGCCGTAGTCGAAGCGCTTGGCGTAGCTCTCGATGACCCGGCCGATGACATTGATGGGGCGTCCCGGGGCAACGGCCTTGATGGCGCGCATCGTGGCCTCGTGTGTGCGCTCGACGAGGAGGCGGGTCTCCTCGGACACGTCGCCGACGAGGAAGGTCGCGTTGGTGTCGCCGTGGACACCGCCGATGAAGGCGGTGATGTCGACGTTGCAGATGTCGCCGTCCATGAGCACGGTGGAGTCGGGGATCCCGTGGCAGATGACCTCGTTGAGCGAGGTGCACAGGGACTTCGGGAATCCGCGGTAGCCGAGGGTGGAGGGGTAGGCGGAGTGATCGAGGAGGAACTCGTGTCCGATGCGGTCGAGATCGTCCGTGGTGACCCCGGGGGCGATGGCCTGGCCGACGGCCTGCAGGGCCTGGGCCGCGATCCGGCCGGCCAGGCGCATCCGCTCGATGGTCTCGGGGTCCTTGATCTCCGAGCCCACGAACCTCTGGGGGGCGGGCTTGTCGACGTACTCCGGGCGGGGGATGTGCGCGGGGACCGGGCGACGGCTCGACACGGTGCCGGGTACCAGCGGCTCCCGTGTGACGGTCATGGGCCTGAGTCTAGGTGCGGGCACCCCGTGCGCGCCCGCCGCTAGGGTTGAGGTTGCCCGCGCGAGGCGTGGCGCGACGGAGGGAGTCGACGTGGACTTGGGTCTCGAGGGTGATGACCTGTGGTGGTACAACCTGCGCACGCAGAAGGTGGAGCAGGGGCCTGGCGATCCCAATTCTGAGCGAATGGGTCCCTATGTCTCGCGCGCCGAGGCCGAGACGGCACTTGAGCGGGCTCAGGCGCGCACCGAGGCGTGGGACGCCGAGGACGACTGAGCGAGGCGTGGGACGCCGAGGACGACTGAGCGAGCCGCCCGCCCCGGACGATAGTGAAGGCCCGCACCCCGGGGGGTGCGGGCCTTCACTGTGGAACGAAACTCAGCGCTTGCGCGCGGGAGCCCGCTTGGCGGTGCGCTTGCGCGCGGGAGCCTTGCGAGCGGTCTTCTTAGCAGCAGCGCGCTTCGGAGCGGCCTTCTTGGCAGTGCGCTTGCGCGCAGGTGCCTTACGGGCTGCCTTCTTCGGAGCGGCCTTCTTGGCAGTGCGCTTGCGCGCAGGAGCCTTACGGGCTGCCTTCTTCGGTGCGGCCTTCTTGGCAGTGCGCTTGCGCGCAGGTGCCTTACGGGCTGCCTTCTTCGGTGCGGCCTTCTTGGCAGTGCGCTTGCGCGCGGGTGCCTTACGGGCTGCCTTCTTCGGTGCGGCCTTCTTGGCAGTGCGCTTGCGCGCGGGTGCCTTCTTGGCTGCTGCACGCTTCGCGGGGGCCTTCTTGGCCGTCCGCTTGCGCGCGGTGGTCTTCTTCGCGACCGCCACGGTGCCTCCAGTTGGTCGTTCCCTGCCCCTTGGCAGGGCTTTACGAAGACCACTGTTGCAGATTCCATGGTGGATTCGCGACATCGCCGCAATTTCTTCCCTCGGTGTGTCGCGCGCGACATGATTCCGTTGTCGTGCTAGCTGACCGCCGAATCCGGTGGCGACGACCCGTGTCGATCTGCTTCACGCCGGCGTGCGGCGACATGTGGATCGGTGCTCGCATCGAATATCCACAGGGCGGGGAGTGTCACACACGTCACACCTACCGCAACAATGCACAGGACTCCGCCTGAAGCTAGGGACGTGCGCAGTCCGAAGACCTGCGCGGCGGTCGTGCTTCGCACCTGTCCGAGCATCGGCCCGAGCGAGTAGCTGAGCATCTCGATGCCCGCCATGCGGCCGCGGACGTCGTCGGGGATCGATTGATTCCACATCAGGCCGCGGAAATGACCGCTCAGCATGTCGAAGTAGCCGGCGACGGCGAGCAGTCCCAGGACCCACCAGATGTTGGGTGCCAGGCCGATCAATCCGACAGCCGCACCCCAGGAGGCGGCGGCGAGGGCGATCGCGCGCCCGTAGTGGCGGATGCGGATAGCCCAGCCGCTGGTTAGACCGAAGATCAGTCCTCCGGCGAATCCCGCCGAGTAGAGCAGGCCGAGTGCCCAGGGCGCATTGAAGTCAGAGGCGATGAACGGGAAGAGCGCGAAGGGGAAGGCGAATGTCATCGCGGCAAAGTCGATCGTGTAGCTGCCGAGGATGTCCTTGCGACTCCACGCGTAGCGCATGCCTGACCACACATGACGCACGCTCGACTCGACGCGTTGCGAGTGCGCCTGTACCGACGGCAGTCGCACGAAGACAGCGATCGCGATGACGAAGGTGACGACATCGAAGAGGTACGCCGCACCGACACCCCAGATGCTGATGATGATTCCGCCGACGGCAGGCCCGGCCAGTGCGGCCCCGTTCATGCGCAGCGAGTTCAGGGCACTCGCCGCAGACAACTGATCCTGTGGGACCAGACGCGGCAGCATCGCGTCGAGCGAGGGCCGCTGCAGGCCGTCGACGGCCGCGAAGAGCATCGCGACGACGTACATCACCCACAGTTGGGGCGAGGGCAGGAAGGCATTGAGGGCGAGTACGCCGACGAGCAGCCCTGCGGCGAGTTCCCCGCCCACGACGAGGACCCGGCGGTCGACACGATCCGCGAGCGATCCGCCGTAGAGCCCGAAGACCACGAGGGGGAGGAGTTCGGCAAGCCCGATGAGGCCGACGGCGATGAAGGAGTCGGTGAGTTCAGCCACCTGGAAGGGAATGGCGACGTAGGTGACCATCGAGCCGAGCGAGGTGACCAGGCCGCCGATGAAGAGCCGGCGGAAGGCTGGCTGGGCGCGCAGGGGCGTCACATCGATGCGGATGCCCTTCAGCCCTGACACGAGGGCGGATCCTGTCACCCCGCGGTCGGCGCCGAGTTCGCGCCGTCTGCGACCCGCTGAGAGGATGTCGCGATGACCACTCCGGCTGCCGCGCCCGACCCCTATTCACTGCCCGACGTCTCGGGCCTCACCATCGGCGTGCTCGGGGGGACCGGCGAGCAAGGACGCGGACTCGCACGGCGCCTCGCCATGGCGGGCTGCGACGTGATCCTGGGCTCACGTGATGCTGGTCGCGCGCAGGAGGCGGCGCACGCGCTGCCCGGCAACGTGCGCGGGATGAGCAACGAGGACTGTGCGGCCGCTGCCGACGTCGTCATTGTCGCGGTGCCGTGGGATGGTCACGGTGCGCTGCTTGAGTCACTGGCCGCCGCGCTCGCAGGCAAGATCGTCGTCGACTGCGTCAACCCGCTCGGCTTCGACAAGCAGGGCGCCTTCAGCCTCGACGTACCTGAGGGATCCGCTGCTCAGCAGGCCGCGGCCGTGCTGCCCGACTCCCGCGTCGTCGCCGCCTTCCATCACATCTCCGCCGTGCTGCTCCTCGACGAGTCGGTCGACAGCATCGACACCGACGTACTCGTGCTCGGCGATGATCGCGAGGCGACGGACACGGTGCAGGCGCTGGCGAGCCTCATCCCCGGCATGCGCGGGGTCTACGGGGGCAGGCTGCGCAACGCCGGTCAGGTCGAGGCCTTCACGGCCAACCTGATCTCAATGAACCGCCGCTACAAGGCGCACGCCGGAGTGCGCATCACCGACGTCTAGCGGTAGGAGTGCTCGGGCGCGGGGTACGCCCCGGAGCGCACCTCGCCCGCCCACGCTGCCGCGGCGTCACCCAGGATCGTGCGCAGGTCGGCGTACGCCTTGACGAACTTCGGCCGCGGTCCTGAGGTGAGTCCGGCCATGTCCTGCCACACGATGACCTGTGCGTCGGTCGCCGCACCCGCACCGATGCCGATCGTCGGGATCGTGAGCACCTCGGACACGCGCGCGGCCAGATCGGCAGGCACGACCTCGAGGACGACGGCGCAGGCGCCTGCGGCCTCGAGCGCCTTGGCGTCGCGCATCAGCGCCTCGCCGTCCTCCCCGCGGCCCTGGACGCGGTAGCCGCCGAAGACGTTGACGGACTGGGGGGTGAGGCCGAGGTGGCCGATCACGGGAATTCCAGCGCCGACGAGCGCCTCGACCTGGGGCAGCACGCGCTGGCCGCCTTCGATCTTCACCGCGTGAGCACCGCCGTCCTTCATGAAGCGCATGGCCGACTCCATGGCCTGCTCGACACTGGCCTGGTAGGAGCCGAAGGGCATGTCCGCGACCACGAGGGCGCGCGAGGAGCCGCGGACCACGCCGGCAACGAGGGGCACGAGGTCATCGACCGTAACCGGAAGGGTGGAGTCGTATCCGTAGACCACCTGCGCTGCTGAATCCCCGACGAGCAGAGTGGGGATCCCGGCATCATCGAAGATCCGCGCGGTGAGGGCGTCGTAGGCGGTGATCATCGCCCACTTCTCTCCGCGGGCGGTGGCCTCGTGCAGGTCGCGAATGGTGGTGCGCCGCATGGGCGTAGCAATAGACATGGCGTTGCTCCCATCTCGAGGCTCCCGTGCGGAGTCCCCGGACACGGCAATCGTGGCATACGGAGGCGGCCCTCGCCCAGGGGCGCGCGGGCTGGATGGGGAGAGGCGGCGGAAAAGGTCGTTTCGGGGTTGATTCGGGTCCTACGTCGACCGCTTGTCCCTGCTGGAGTGGCGTCAGCGGCTCCGCCGCAGGGCGGTATACGATACGGCGGCGTTCCGAAACTAGCCGGATCCGCGCCCTCTCGGCGGGCGGCACCCAGGATGAAGGAGAGCGATGTCCCCGGACAGTTGGATGACGAACGGCGAGGGTCACCCGCGCCGCTGGGCCATCCTCGGAGTGCTGGTCGTCAGCCTCCTCATCGTGGTGCTCGACAACACCGTCTTGAACAT
>JBEAQC010000111.1:0-2530 GCA_041164085.1 Actinomycetota bacterium | reverse complement strand
TCGACCATGGGCGTCACGGGCGCGCGCACCCAGGTCTCGGATGCGGCCGCAGGTCTGGTCGAGCGCATCCGCGCGGCTACCGCCCTGCCCGTTGCCGTCGGACTCGGTGTCTCCACGGGGGAGCAGGCGGCCGAGATCGCGCAGTATGCCGACGGTGTGATCGTGGGTTCGGCGTTCATCCGGCTCATCCAGGAGGCCCCGGACCACGAGGGCGCCCTCGAGGCGGTCGGCGCCCTGGCCCGGGAACTCGCGGCGGGGGTGCGGCGTCGCAGGACCGGGGATATCCCCGTAACGTAGGGGCCCGGCACATCGGGGCCGTGCCGCGCGCATCGGCGTACATCGGAAGGGACCAGCATGGCGAAGGAACGCGAGTCCAAGAGCACCCGTGAGAAGGCGGCTGCCGCTCGCGCGGAGCAGATGGCCGCTGAAAAGCGCCGGGAGCGCACCGTGCGCATCATCGGCGCTATCGGCGTCGTGGTCGTCGTCATCCTCATCCTCGGCCTCGCCATCGTCGTGCCCCGTATCTCCGGTGACGACTCCGCCAACGGGGGCACCCCGATGCCCGCCCCCGACCCCAATGCCGCAATTCCCACCGGTGTCTACGGCGCCGACGGTGTCGCCCCCTGGGGCGTGCCGGTGGGCACCGCTCCCGAGAGCGCACCGCTGCTGGAGCTGTGGGAGGACTTCCAGTGCCCCGCGTGCGGGTCGCTCGAGGAACTCAACGGCGCGGGCATTCAGAGCCTGGCCCTCGACGGCTCGGTGCGCCTGATTTACCGCCCGACGGCATTCCTGGACAACAACCTCGGCAACACCTCGTCCGCCGCCGCCATCAACGCCTGGGGCTGCGCCATCGATGCGGGCAAGACGCTCGAGTACCACGATCTGATCTACGCCAATCAGCCCACGGTCGAGGGTGAGGGCTGGACCCGCGAGCAGTTCATCGGCTTCGCGGAGGAGTCCGGCATCACCGGCGTGCCGCTCGAGCAGTTCAACGACTGCCTCACGAGCAATCGCTACCTGGGCTGGGCGGCCAACTCCACCCAGGCGTTCTACGACGGCAACGTCGAGGGCACGCCGCGCGGCTACCTCAATGGCACCGCGCTCGACGGAGCCCAACTGGCCGATCAGGGGACGCTCGAGGGACTCGTCCAGGAGGCTGCGGCCGCGCAGTAGGCGCACCCGCCGTCGATCGACGTGGACCTCATCGCCTTCATCCCGAGCCCGAGCCAGGGCACGTGGAATCTCGGCCCGCTACCTCTGCGCGCCTACGCGCTGCTCATCATCCTGGGCATCGTCGTCGCGATCTGGGTTGGCTCGAAGCGCTACGTCGCCCGCGGCGGCAGTGCGGGTGTCATCGGCGACATCGCCCTGTGGGCGGTGCCCTTCGGCATCATCGGCGGCCGGCTCTATCACGTCGTGAGCGACTGGCAGCTCTACTTCGCCCCGGGGGGCTCGGGCATCGTCGGAGCCCTGAGGATCTGGGACGGGGGGCTGGGCATCTGGGGCGCCGTCGCACTCGGTGGCCTTGGTGCCTGGATCGGCGCACGCCGTCTCGGCGTCGCGCTACCGCCGATCGCTGACGCGATCGCGCCCGGCATTGCGCTCGCGCAGGCCATCGGCCGCTGGGGCAACTGGTTCAATCAGGAACTTTTCGGCGCGCCCACGACCTTGCCGTGGGGGCTGGAGATCGCACCGCAGTATCGCCCCGAGGGCTACGCCGAGTTCGAGACCTTCCACCCGACATTCCTCTACGAGTCGCTGTGGATGCTCGCCGTCGCGCTGGTGCTGATCTGGGCCGACAAGCGATTCCGGATGGGCCACGGTCGCGTCTTCGCGCTGTACGTCCTGCTCTACACCCTCGGTCGGGTGTGGATCGAATACCTGCGCATCGACACCGCCAACACCATCCTCGGCGTCCGGCTCAACGTGTGGACGTCGATCCTGGTGGGCCTCGGTGCGCTGATCTACCTCATCGTCTCGGCGCGCATGCGACCCGGACGGGAGGAGGTGTTCCCGCCGGCGAAGTACGTCGAGCGCGAGCGCCTCGAGCAGATCCGCGAGGCCAAGGCTGCGCCCAAGGAGGCAGCTCGCGTCGTCGAGGTCACCCCCGGGGACCAGGCGTCCTCGGCGGAGGAAGCCGCCCCACCGAAGGACGCCTCCGCGTCGGACGGCCCGGACGAAGTGGACACCTCCGGACGGCGTCCATAGTCTTCCTGCGTGACCCGCTCCCGCATGCCGCTCGCCCTCACCGCCGCCTTATCGCTCAGCCTGCTCGTCCCCGCAGAGGCCCAGGCTGCGCCGACGGTGGCAGGTCCGGCAGCCGGGCCCGGCGGGTCGGCCAAGCCGCCCCTGTCGGGCCAAGCCGGCCTCGCTCGGCTGACCGGGCCACCCCCTCGGGCCCCCTGCTAAGGTCCGTGCCACGGGCCAACGACGTCCCGTCATCACCCCGCCTCGGTGGGGCCGATCGACGTGGAGGAGTTGGCCTTGTCCATTGCGAAGCCCGCACTGCCCTACTCAGCTCTGCCCACCG
>JBEAQC010000110.1:0-2660 GCA_041164085.1 Actinomycetota bacterium | reverse complement strand
AAAGGTCTCGTGGACCCTTCGAGCGGACGACGGGACTCGAACCCGCGACCCTCACCTTGGCAAGGTGATGCGCTACCAACTGCGCTACGTCCGCGAGACCGGGCGGTTGCCCGGTCAGACCGAGCCGGGGCTCAGTCAGGGGGACGACGATAGCCGACACGCCGAGGGCTCCTCAACGCGACCCCGACCCGACAGGATGGTGCCGTGACGCACGCACCTCGCCACCACGCGGGCTGGCCCACGGACCGGTCCGAGCCGATAGCCCACCTGGGCGGCTGGGTGGCTCGCGATCTCCTGGAGGTCCGTCGCGATGCCCGGGTGCTCGACACATCGGGCCGCTGGGCGGTGGTCATTCCCTACGCCGGTGACCCGGTCTTCGCACGTTTCGAGACCTGGCGTCCGGGCGCGGCAGAGGACGCCGCGGGGCCGTGGACCGGCCCGGTGTCGTGGTCCTCGTCGATGGCCGAAGAGGACTACGTCACCGCTGTCGATCATGTGCGAGTGCGCATCGCGGCCGGTGACGTCTACCAGGCCAATGTCTGCAGGATCCTCACCGGCGAGTTGCCCGCTGCCGATCGGTCGGACATCGGCGGATTGCACGCGCTGCTCACCCGTGGCAATCCCGCGCCACATGCGGCGATGATCAACATTCCGGGCGTCGTCGAGATCGCCAGCGCGTCACCCGAACTCTTTATCGCCCGCGACGGCGACGAGGTCCTCACCGGTCCGATCAAGGGAACTGGTCGTACCTCGGCGGACCTGCTGCCCAAGGACCGCGCAGAAAACGTCATGATCGTGGACCTGATGCGCAACGATCTCTCGCGCGTGTGTGCGACGGGCACGGTCAGCGTGCCTGATCTGCTCGCCGAAGAAGAGCACCCGGGCCTGGTCCACCTGGTCAGCCGCGTCCGCGGTGTTCTTGCACCCGGCACGTCCTGGCCGCACGTCATCGATGCGACCTTCCCACCCGGATCGGTGACGGGCGCGCCCAAACTGGCGGCGATGGCCATCATCGACGAGGTCGAGCCCGCCTCGCGTGGGCCGTACTGCGGCGCAATCGGATGGGTGGATGCCGACACCGGTCGGGCTAGTCTCGCCGTGGCAATTCGCACCTTCTGGAAGTCGGGCGGTCGCGTGCACTTCGGAACAGGCGCAGGCATCACGTGGGGCTCCGATGCCCGAGCCGAGTGGCGCGAGACGGAGTTGAAGGCCGAGCGTCTCATCGCGATCGCCTCGGGAGTCTGGGAGCCCCAAGGACAGCACGGTGCACTCGACGAGGTGAGGTCATGAGGATCTGGTTGTCGCAGGCGGACCAACCGGGGCAACTGGTCGACGCGTTGCAGGCCCGCGTCTCGGTGCTCGACCACGGCTTCACGGTGGCCGACGGCGTATTCGAGACGCTGAAGGTCACGGGAGGCGTGGCCTTTGCCGTGAGCCGGCATCTGGATCGACTCGAGCGCAGCGCCGCCGGCATGGGACTGCCCGCCCCCGACCGGGATCGGGTGAGGGCTGCCATTGCCGAGACCATCGCTGCCAACGCGGAAGGACTCGGTGAGCTCGGCCGCCTGCGGGTGACCTTCACCGCCGGCGAGGCGCCACTAGGCAGCGACCGAGGCGAGGCAGGTCCGACGCTGGTCGTCGCTGCCTCGCCCATGAAGCCCTGGCCTGAGTCGGCAGCGGTCATCACCGTCCCCTGGCCCCGCAATGAGCGAAGCCCGCTGGCCGGGGTCAAGTCCACGTCGTACGCCGAGAACGTGCTCGCTCTCGCCCGAGCGCATGAGCACGGCGCGGGGGAGGCGCTCATGGGGGATACCCGCGGGCGGCTCTGCGAGGGGACCGGCTCGAATGTCTTCGTCGTGGTCGACGGGCGCTTGACGACGCCGACCCTGGACACCGGCTGCCTGCCCGGAGTCACACGCGCACTCGTACTCGAATGGAGTGATGCGGTTGAGCAGGACATGCCCTTCGAGGACCTGGCCGCCGCAGAAGAAGTCTTCATTACGTCGTCGACGCGCGACGTCCAGCCCGTCCACCGCATCGACGGCCGAACCCTCGCGGCGCCGGGCCCCGTGACTGCTGCCGTGATGGCGGAATTCGCTCGGTCTTCCCTGGCTGACGTGGACCCCTGATCGCGGTTACCGTGGACCGGTGAGCGGCCCGGAGCGCGAGCGCGACGACGATTCCCGAGACGGGGAAACTCCCGAGGAGTCGCGCCTGCATCAGATCGAGGACTCGATCGAGGATGCCGCTGAAGAACTCGTCGAGGGATTCGAGGAAGTTGTCGACCGCGTCCTCCCCCCGCACCTACGTGCCCGAGCCTGGGCGCGTCGCCGTAGGTCGACGCACGTGCTGTGGCAGGCCGGCGTGCTACTCATCGGCTTCGGGCTGGTCCTGGCGGGCGTGGCGATGCTCGTGCTTCCGGGACCGGGCTGGGCGACGATCATCCTCGGGTTCATCGTGCTGGCATCGGAGTACGCCTGGGCGAGACGGCTGCTGGAGCCGGTGCGGCGCTGGGCTCGGCGGGCTGCCGAGGCCGCACTCGATCCCCGCGTACGCAAGCGAAACATTGCGCTCGCCAGCGCCGTCATCGTGACTGCCGCTGTGGGGATCGCCTGGTACGTCGTCGCCTACGGGCTGACCCTTCAACCGATCACGGGCCT
>JBEAQC010000109.1:0-3052 GCA_041164085.1 Actinomycetota bacterium | reverse complement strand
CGGCAGGGTCTCGCCGGTGCGGTTGTAGAGGCGCGCGCCCAGGTCGTACTCCTGAGTGGTCACGGTCATGTCGCCGCGGACGGTGTCGAGGACCTTGAGGGCCTCGGCCACCACCTCGGTGCCGATGCCGTCGCCGGGGATGAGAGCGATGTTGAGGGTGCGCGCCATGGCGGAAGGCTAGTCGGGAGCCTCAGGCCTCAGGATGAGAGGTGGGGCACCTAGTCCACGATCTGCACCCGCGAGACCTCCCCCGCGCCGGTCAGGGTGTCGTCGGCAAGCAGGACGGTCGCGCGCATGGGAGCGGTCCGCGCGATCGACATGACCTCGCCATCGGGGCCCTGGGTCAAGGTGGTGGTCTTCACCAGCGGCCCGGCCTTGCGGGCCACCACCTCGAGCACGACGGTCGCTGGGCGCTCATTCACGGTGATGCCGTCGACGATGCGCTGCACCCGGATCGCGATCACCGAGCGCGTGAGCGCGGCACTGGTGAGGCTCCCCGCGATCCGCGCCATCGCCGGCACACCCGCCGAGGGATCGAGCATGAGCCGCGTCGTCATGCAGCCGGTGAGATCGCACGCCGACTTCGACAGGTCGAGATCCAGTGGCAGAGGACGCAGGGCGCGGGCTTGGCCGCCGGGCGAATGAAGTCCGAAGGCGATCCGCCCGGACCAGGTGCCGGTGACCTCGAGGGAGACCGTGGTGCGGACCTCGGGCAGGTCAGGGCGTGGCTTGGCAGCGAGAGCGGGAGTGGGCGCCAGGAGACTGGCACCGACAACGACGGCGGCGAAGGCAAGGAGTGACGTACGCATGAGGACCTCCGGGGATGCGACGGGACAGGACCCGGGGACCGTAGGCCGCCCCGACGGTGGCGCGACCGGGCCGCGGGGCGCCTGGGGACGACGGGGCGAGGGATGCCCTGGGGACAATCCGGCTGGTACCCTCGTTCCGATGTCAGCGCAGCGGCTCCTCCTTGGTCGCCGCGACGAGGCCTAGGGGCTCCCAGCAGGGGCCCACGCCGGCCCCCTCGTCGCGGTGAGTTCCGCTGCGCCGGTCCTCCCCCACTCGCCCCTGAGGAGACCGACATGACCATCGACACCAACCCCCAGCAGCCCAGCACCATGGCGTGGCAGCGCTACAGCGCATACCGCCCCGTCGACCTGCCTGACCGCACCTGGCCGGCAGCGCTCATCACCGAAGCACCGCGCTGGTGCGCGGTCGACCTGCGCGACGGAAACCAAGCCCTCATCGACCCGATGTCGCCTGCGCGCAAGAAGAAGATGTTCGAACTGCTCGTCGCGATGGGCTTCAAGGAAATCGAGGTCGGCTTCCCGTCCGCCTCGCAGACGGACTTCGACTTCGTGCGCATGCTCATCGAGGAGGACATGATCCCCGATGACGTCGTCATCCAGGTGCTGACGCAGTCACGCGAGCACCTCATCGAGCGCACCTTCGAGGCGATCCGCGGCGCGAAGCAGGCGATCGTCCACCTCTATAACTCCACGTCGACCCTGCAGCGCCGCGTGGTCTTCGGCCTCGACAAGGAGGGCATTAAGGATATCGCCGTGCACGGTGCGAGGCTGTGCAAGAAGTACGCCGAGCAGATCGCCGACGAGACCGAGGTCTTCTTCGAGTACTCCCCCGAGTCCTACACCGGAACGGAGCTGGAGTTCGCCGTTGAGGTCTGCGACGCCGTCACCGAGGTGTGGCAGCCGACCCCCGACCGCAAGGTGATCCTCAACCTGCCCGCCACCGTCGAGATGGCCACGCCGAATGTCTACGCCGACTCCATCGAGTGGATGGATCGCCATCTCGCGCGACGCGACAGCATCGTGCTGTCGCTGCATCCCCATAACGACCGCGGGACCGCCGTCGCCGCCGCCGAGTTGGGCTACATGGCCGGAGCCGATCGCATCGAGGGGTGTCTGTTCGGCAATGGTGAACGCACTGGCAACGTCTGCCTTGTCACGCTGGGCATGAACCTCTTCAGCCAGGGCATCGACCCGCAGTTGGACATGCGCGATATCGACGACATCCGTCGCACGGTCGAGTACTGCAATCAGATCCCCGTGCACGAGCGTCACCCCTACGGCGGCGATCTGGTCTACACGGCGTTCTCCGGATCCCACCAGGACGCGATCAACAAGGGTCTGGCCCACATGGAGATCGACGCGACGGCGGCCGGCGTACCCGTGGATGACTTCCGCTGGGAGGTCCCCTACCTGCCCATCGATCCCAAGGATGTCGGGCGCACCTACGAGGCGGTCATCCGCGTCAACTCGCAGTCGGGCAAGGGTGGCGTCGCCTACATCATGCGCACGGAGCACAAGCTCGAGCTCCCGCGCCGGCTCCAGATCGAGTTCTCCCAGGTCGTCCAGCGAATGACCGATGAGGAGGGCGGCGAGGTATCGGCCGAAGACATGTGGTCGGTCTTCTCGGCCGAATACCTCCCCGACCCTGCTGCCCCCTGGGGTCGCATCGCGCTCAAGTCGGTCAAGCAGGAGTCGGACATCGATGGCGACACGACGGTCGACGTCGTCCTCATGGACGCCGGGGCCGAGGTGGCGCTCACCGGACGGGGCAACGGCCCGGTCGCTGCGTTCTGCGATGCCCTCGCCCGGCACGGTGTCGATGTGCGGGTCCTGGACTACGCCGAGCACGCGATGAGCGCTGGTGGCGACGCCAAGGCCGCGAGCTACGTCGAATGCGCCGTCGACGGCAAGGTGCTCTGGGGCGTCGGTATCGATCCCTCGATCACGACCTCCTCGCTCAAGGCGATCATCAGCGCGGTGAACCGCGCTGTGCGCGACGCGACGTAGCGCTAGAAGGCCATGTCGACGGCGCGCCCGGTGTGCGCGCCGATCTCGGACACGATGCGCTCGAGTACGTCGGAGGGCACGGCGCTGTCGACGGTGAGCACGATGACCGCGTGCTCACCGGACTCCTCCCGGCTCACCTGCATCCCGCCGATGTTGATGTCAGCCTCGCCGAGGATTCGACCGACGGTGCCGACGATGCCGGGGCGATCGTGGTAGCGGAAGAAGACCATGTGCTC
>JBEAQC010000108.1:0-12195 GCA_041164085.1 Actinomycetota bacterium | reverse complement strand
GCGCCGACGTCGAGGATGCTTGCCGAGCGGGGCACTCCCGTTGCCTCGATGAGACGCATCGACATCGTTGCCTGCGGTTGGTACCAGCCGCGCGTGGTGTCACCCGCGGCGTAGGCCGTATCCCAATGCTCCGGCGTGCTTGCCGGTTCGGCGCTCACGTGCTCAGCCTAGGGGGATGGGGATGGTGCCGAGATCGTGTTCGATGACGTCGCGATCCTCATCGTCCAACTCGATCGCGAGGCGGTATGCGAGGTTGCGCTGCTCGCGCGCCGCATCCATGTCACCGAGAACGGCGTACGCGCGCGAGAGTGCCTCATGGGCGGAGGCGGGCACGAAGTCATCGACACGGTCGGCCTCGGCGATCTCCAGGCAGCGCTCGGCGTGCTCGAGCGCTCGCGGGCCGTCGCCGAGGACGGCGTGGACCCGACTGCACTGCCACTCGCCGATCGCCCACTGGGTGGGAGCTCCCACCCGCCGCCAGTGCCACAGGCTCGCCTCGGCGCAGGCGATCATCGCCGCGTTGTGGGCGGCGACGCGGTCATCGCGATCGAGCAGTCGCCAGGTGGTGTGGAAGAGGTCGAGTGCGGCCTGCCGCTCAGTGATGACATCGAGGTCGACCCCGGTGCTCGTCATCAGTCGAGGTCCGTCCGAGGTGTCGAACGCCGCGACGACCGCGGGCTCCGCGCCCTCCTGCACGCTCACCGGCGCCGCGAGATCGATCGCTGCCAGCGCATCGCGCAGCGGCTGCGGCTGCGGATGCACCGCGATGAGCGAGATGAGCCGGGCACCGCTCTGCGGCGGTGCAGGGGCCGAGCCATCCCACGCGATGAGCGCGGGGCCCGCATCGTCGTAGGGCAGGTGGCCGTCATCGCGGACTGTGACCCGCCATGACAGGTCACCGCGCGACAGCGTGAGCGCAGGCCCGGTCTCCGGTGTCTCCACCGGCTCATCGACCCGCGCGATCCACGCGTGCAGTCGCGGTGGCGCGTCGTCGGCCAGTTCGTCGAGCCCGAACCAGCGCGCACGCTCGGGTGCGGCCGCTTCTGGATCGACCGCGATCACCTCGAGATAGGCATCGCCGATCCCGGTGACGCGATTGTGCGTGCCCATCGCCGGGTGAGCACCACCTGCGGCCAGGTCGATGCCCAGTGCGTCGGCGACGTACGCCGATCCGGACTCCAGGTCTCGTGCGCGGATGACGAGGTGATCGATGGTCGCGGGTCCGGGCACGTGGGCAGGCTATCGTCGGCGCCGGATGCCACCTCGGTGTCCCGGGGAGGTCGGCGATGCCAGCGGCGGGTGCGCGCGACGTCGGCGTCGGGGCAGGCGCGGGCGTCGTCTCCGGCCTCTTCGGGGTCGGCGGCGGCATCGTGCTCGTGCCCTATCTCGTCCTCGCCCGCGGCTGGGATCAAAAGCAGGCCCAGGCCACGTCGCTCGTCATGGTGGCCATGGCGGCGACGGCGGGGCTGGTGCAGTACGCCCTCGCGGGAGACGTGGTCTGGATCGCGGGCGCGGCCGTGCTCGTCGGCGGACTCATCGGGGCCATGATCGGCAGTGCGCTCGTCGCGCGTCTGCAGACGTGGGTGCTGCAGATCGGCTTCGCCCTCCTCCTCATCGCCGCGGCAGCGCGTCTGGTGACCGCCCCGATGACCGATGCAGGCGAGACACTGCCCGCTATCGACGCGCTGGTCCTTGCGGCGTACGTCGGCAGCGGGATCGCCATGGGCATCCTCTCGGCGCTCTTCGGCATCGGCGGCGGGATCCTGCTCGTCCCTCTGCTGGTGACCGCATTCGGCTACGACATACGGCTCGCTGCCGGCACGTCCCTGGCGGTCATGGGTCTCATCGCACTCGTCGGTGCGCTGCGGCAATCCCGTCAGGGAGCGACCCAGTGGCGGGCGGGAGTCCTGCTCGGTCTCGGCGGCATCGTGGGCGGCCTCATCGGTGCCGCCCTGGCCCAGTGGCTGCCCCTCACGGTCCTCACCTGGCTCTTCGCCGCCCTGCTCGTCCTCACCGCCGTGCGCCTCGCGCTGGCAGGGTGGAGGTCACGAGCCGGATGACCGACCGGACACTTTGGTGGATTACCACTAGTTCGGGCCCGAAAGTTCTCCGTTTCGACAGTCGATTCGCCGATGCCGCCGGGTTAGTGTGACGACGCAGCCCCTCGCAGGATCCCCCCCGAACCGGCGAGGGGCTGCACTATCTCCAGACCTCGATCGGCTGAGCCCCGACGAGCCGCTAGCCGCGATCTACGAGCCGTAGCGGTGGCGCAGGAGGCCCAGCTCGAGGATGACCCGTTCATCGCGATCGTCGAGGTCGACCCCGAGCAGATCCGCCACCTTGGCGATGCGGTAGCGGAAAGTGTTGGGATGGATGTGCAGCTCGCGTGCAGCGTCGGAGGCGTTGCCCGGATGGCTGAAGAAGGCGTCGAGAGCGCGCACGGCCTCCTCGCGATCGTCGGACTCGAGCATGCTGAGCGGCTTGAGCAGGTCCGGTAGCGGCTCGAACTGCGAGTCGAGGATCTCGATCAGGCGCATCAGCGTGATCTGCGAGCGCAGCGAATTGACACTGCCGACGCGCTGTCCCGGCGTGCGGCGCAGGTAGGCGATCACCTTGTCCGCATCCGCTTTGGATTGGCGCGTCTCGGCGAGGCGAGTGGCCAGTCGGCCTGCGCCCACGAGCAGGCGGCCGTCCGCGGTAGCAATCTCCTGGCTGAAGGCACGCGTCGCCTGGTTGACGTCGGCGGGGGAGTCGGCGGAGTAGAACGCAATGCAGATGGATTCGTCGCAGTCGATGCTGATGTGCGAGGCCGGCTGCTGGTCGGCGAGCACGTGGCTCACCCCCCGGACCTGATCGCGCAGGTCGGGGTTGCCACCGTGCCAGACGGCGACGACGCGGAAGGGAGTCGTGCGAGGTACGCCGAGGTATTGCGCGAGCAGGCCTTCGTCCTGCGAGCCCTCGAGCAGCATGCGCGCGAAGCGTTCGGACTCCAGGCGTCGGGTGTCCTCGCGGAGCTGGAAGTAGAGCGTGGCTTCCTTCGCCGCCTGGCGTGCCATCGCGAGGGCGTCCGGGTGCAGGTCGCCGGCAGACTCGGCGATCCAGATCGATCCGACGTGCACCCCGAGCATGCGCACCGGTGCGACGACGCGCCGGCCCTGGACACCCTGATAGACCGGGACCTCGAAACTCTCGACACCGGACTCGAAGTGGCGCTGCGCGAAGTCGATGATCTCGCGCTCGGCCTGCGAGTCCGGCACGCTTCGACGCAGGATGATCGCGCGGCGGCCTTCGTCGATCGTCTGGTTGAGCGTGGAGTAGGCGACGACACCCCAGGCGCTGTCGTGGATAAGCACGGGGCCGCCGGCCTGCCACGCGACGTGGTTGCAGAAGGCAAAGATGTCATCGATGGGCGCCGTCGGCGGTGCCAGCGGCAGCGACTCCGTCATCTCTCTCCCCCGTGGGGATGGCTCCCCGCTTGGCTCCGGTCGCCCGGACCTGCACCGGGTGAGTCCGACGGGGGCGGCTTGCCGTCCCGCCGGGCTATCCCAGGGTACGTCGCCGCTGCCCTGCTCGGTCATGGGTCCGCTAGATTGCCGTCATGATCCAGTCTTTTCAGGCCGCCGATATCCCCACCACCTGGTCCGACCTGCCGGCGGACAAGGCGATGACCCCCGGGGTGGCCACCGCCATCGCCGAGGTGTGGTCCGATGCCGGCTTCGAGGTGGGCGTGTGGCAGCACTCGGTCGGCACGTCGACCGACACCTTCGACGATGAGATCTTCGTCGTCATCGAGGGCCGCGGCACGGTCACGGACCAGCACGGCAATGTCATCGACCTGGCCCCTGGGGTCGTCGGTGTCCTGCATCCGGACGATGTGACGACCTGGGTGATCACCGAGCCGCTGCGCAAGGTCTGGATCGTTCGCTCGGAGGACTAGACGGTCGGGCCCGGCGGGTCGGCCAAGCCGCCCTTGTCGGGCTTACCCCCGCATCACGCGGTCGGCGAAGTCCGCGAAGGCCTGGCAGCCGAGCTTGGTCATGCTTCCGTCGGCGTTGAGCCAGTCCGGGTTGGTGGGTGACATGGCATTCCAGCTGAAGACCCGCACGTTGGGGTAACTCTCGGCCAGTCCCGCGATCGCTGCATTGGTGTCCTGCTCGAAGGTGTATCTCTCCGGGTCGTCGGGGATCTGGATGGTCGTCCACACCACCGTGCGATCTGGCCCGAGGATCTGCATGATCGCGTCGAGGTCCTGCGCGGTCGCTCCGCCGTTGGCGCCGAGATGGACGAGCACGCCGCCGGGGATGTCATCACCGCGCGCACGCAGGTCGACGGCCGCGTCAGTGACGCGCCGGTCGGTCGTCGCATCGACCTCGTAGTCGAGTTTCCTCAGACATCGCTTGGCGCTGATGAGCACGTAGTCGCCGAAGGCGAGCACCGCACCGGTGTACGGCGACCTGATCGTCGGTGTGGGCTCCGCTGATGATGTCGCGGGAGCGGGCGCGGACTCTGCCGCAACGGGCGTCGATTGCCAGGGCAGCAGGGGCCCGGGGCGGGCGATGGCAAGCCAGACTCCCGCGGTGAAGGACGCCATGAGCAGCACCGCGACGCCGAGGGCCTTGACCCAGTCCATCGCGATGAATGTAGCCCGATCGGCGCGTGTGAGTGGCGCATTGACTGGGACACGGGAGGATCAAGGGGTGATCACCACGCTTGCGCGCCTCGTGCTGGGAGTTTTCCTCCTTATCGCCGGAGTCGGCCACTTCATCGCCACCGGCGAATTCACCGCCCAGGTGCCACCGTGGATGCCCGCCCCGGAATTCGTCGTCTATGCATCGGGTGTGGTCGAGATCGCACTGGGCCTGGCACTCATCGTCGTGCGTCGTCACCGCGCGGTCGTCGGCTGGATCGTCGCGGCCTTCTTCATCATCATCTTCCCGGGCAACGTCTGGCAGTTCATCGAGGCGCGTGATGCGTTCGGTCTCGACAGTGATCTCGCGCGCGCGGTGAGGCTGATCTTCCAGCCGGTGCTCTTCGTCTGGGCGCTGTGGTGCACCGGCGCCTGGACCGCCGCGCTCGAGGCATGGCGCGCGCGGCGCGCAGCCGCAAGCACCTAGGCCGACGCTGACGCCATCAACGCGATCAGTTCGAGGGCGTTGCGCACTCCCGCCGAGCTCGCGGTGTTGTCGAAGATCGTGATCGTCGGGGGCGGTGCTGCGCGCAACCAGGTGGCGAGGGCCGTGAGATCAGCGGATGAATAGGCGCTGTAATAGCGCCGCGGGGTGCCGTGGAGTCGGACATAGGCGCCTGCTGCCGGGTGCGCCGCCCCGGGCTCGGGGATCTCGGTGCGCACGGGCGTCACGCCGTACTCCACGAGCAGGGCCCGGGCCTCGGGGCTCTCCCACGAGGGATGCCGGGGCTCCCAGGCGAGGGTCCCGGCGTAGATCCCGCGCAGTCGCGTGAGGAACGCCGCATCGCGGTCAGGCTCGTGGACGAGGGTCGGGGGGAGTTGGATGAGGACGGCCGCGAGTTTGGTGCCCAGGCTCATCATCGGCTCCAGTGCCTGCTCGAGCTTGGCGTTGGCTGACAGTCGGGCGGCGTGTGTGACCGCGCGATTGATCTTGACGCTGAAGCGGAAGCCCTCGGGAGTCTGCTCGGCCCAGGAGGCAAAGGTCTCCGCGCGCACCGCGCGATAGAACGACGCATTGACCTCGACCGCGTCGAAGGTCTCGGCGTACCGTGTGAGTCCGCTGCCGGTGCCGGGGAAATGCGTGCGGTACTTGCTCACCGCCTCGCTCCACCCGGCCAGGCCGATCCGAGCCGGTGTGGTGCTCACAGCACGTGCTTCCACGCGTCGTCGATGAGCCACAGGGTGTTGCGTCCGTCGACGTTGGCCGGCAGCCGTTCGTGGAGAAGGGCCGTGACTTTTGCGGCATCCTTGCGCGATACGAGCAGCAGCGATGCCTTGCGCTGCCGGGTGTACAGGTGCAGTTCGACGCGGGGCATGCCCCTGCCTGCCCCCTTGGGGGTGGTCGCGACGACCTGGATGCGTTGGACGTCGGCCCAGAGCAGACGCCGATTGCCGGCCAGGGTCAGCCCCTGCTCGTCGAGCAGCCAGGGGCGGATGGCGCGGGCGTAGCCGAGGATCCCCGCGACCACGAGGAAGCCACCGAGCAGGATCAGCGGCGGGGAGCCGCGGAAGCCGCGCACCGCGATGATGACGCCCACCGCGACGATGAGAGCGGTCATCGCCGTGGCCCAGCCGCGATTGCGGGCTAGACGCAGGTCCCGTGCGGTCACGGACCGACGCTACCCGCGTGCGCCCACTCAGGCGAGCACCTAGGCTCAGGCAACCGCCGGGGACGAGAAGGAGGGCCATGTCGGTCCACTACCGATCGTGCAACCTCTGCGAAGCCTCGTGCGGGCTGGAGATCACCGTCGAGGCCAATCGCGTCACCAGCATTCGCGGCGATGCTGCCGATCCCTTCAGCCAGGGCTACCTGTGCCCCAAGGGCGTAGCGCTGCAGGACCTCACCCATGATCCCGATCGGCTACGTCGCCCCGTGCGCAAGGTCGGCGACGCCTGGCAGGAGATCTCGTGGGATGAGGCTTTCGACCTCGTCGCCGATCGACTGCTCGACATCCGCGAGCGCCATGGCGGCGACGCCATCGGCTTCTACCTCGGCAACCCGATCACCCACGGCTGGGCACCGATCATCTATATCCCGCAGCTCCTGTCGGCCCTCGGCACCCGCAATCGCTATTCCGCCGCGAGCGTCGACCAGCAACCGCAGCACCTGTTGTCGCACCTGCTCTTCGGCTCGCCGCTGCTCCTGCCGGTGCCCGATATCGACCGCACCGACTTCCTCCTCGTTGTCGGCGGCAACCCGCTCGTGTCCAACGGCTCGATCATGACCGCTCCGAACATCAAGCGTCGATTGGAGCGGCTGCGGGAGCGCGGTGGCCGTCTCGTGGTCGTGGATCCGCGTCGCACCGAGACCGCCGATATCGCCGATGAGCACGTCTTCATCCGGCCGGGCACCGATGCCTTCCTGCTCGCGGCGATGGCGCACGTCATCGTCGAGGAGGGACTGGCCAACCCCGGCCGTGCCGACTCCTATGTCGACGGCATCGACGCGGTGGCGTCGCTCGTGCGCCAAGTCACTCCCGAGGACGCCGAACGCCGCACCGGCGTACCCGCTGACACCATCCGCCGGCTCGCGCGCGAGTTCGCTGCCGCGCGACGAGCCGCTGTCTACGCACGACTCGGGGTTTGCCAGACCGAGTTCGGCACCACGGCGTACTGGCTCGTGCACGTGCTCAACGTCCTCACCGGGCGCCTGGACGAGATCGGCGGCTGGATGCTCGCCGAGCCTGCCTTCGACCTGCCGCGCATCGGCAAGCTCACCACCGACCTGCCCGGCTACGACCGCTGGCGCTCTCGCGTGCGCGGCATCCCCGAGGTCGCTGCGGAGTTCCCGTCCAGCACGCTCGCCGACGAGATCCTCACTCCGGGGGAGGGTCGGATCCGCGCGATGGTGCTCGTCGCGGGCAACCCCGTGCTCACGGTCCCACAGGGTCGGCGCATCGACGAGGCCCTGGACTCGCTCGACTTCTGCGTCGCCGTCGACTACTACATCAACGAGTCGACGCGACATGCCGACGTCATCCTGCCGCCCACGACCGCGCTCGAGCGCGAGGAGTTCGACCTGGTCTTCCCGGCGGTGAGCGTCCGCAACCACGTGCGCTATGGCGAGCGTGTGATCGAGCCCGAGCCCAACACGCGCTCCGACGCCGACATCCTGCGCGAGCTGCTGTGGCGAGTCGAGGCGCGCACCCTCGGCAAGCGCCGTGCCGGTGCGCTCAACGCCGCACGCCGCCGGCTGCTGCCCCGACGCTTCGTCGACGCCGCACTGCGTGCGGGTCCCTGGGGGCTGAAGCACGGCCGACGTCTCACGCTGCGCAAGGTGCGGCAGCATCCGCACGGCCTCGACCTCGGCGCCCTGCATCCGGTGCTGCCGCGCCGACTGCTAACCAAGGACAAGCGCATCCGCCTCGATCATCCTGTCGTGGTGGCCGACTGGCCGAGGCTCATGGCCGCTCTCCACGCTGACGGCGATGACAGTCTGCTGCTCATCGGCCGGCGCCATCTGCGCAGCAATAACAGCTGGATGCACAACTCGCAGCGACTCACGCGCGGCACCAACCACTGCGCGGTGCTCGTCCATCCCGATGACGCGGCGGCGCGCGGGATCGCTGAGGGGGACCGCGTGAGCATCACCACGCCGGCCGGCTCGATCGAGGCCGTGGCCGAGATCAGCGAGTCCGTGATGGCGGGCGTCGTGTGCATGCCCCACGGTTGGGGCCATGCGTCTCGTGATGGGGTCGGCTGGTCGCACGCCGCTTCGCTTCCGGGCAGCAGTGTCAACGACATCACCGAGGACACGCGCTTCGATCCGCTGAGCGGCAACGCCGCGGTGACGGCGCTGCCGGTTGACGTCACTGTTGCTCGGTGACGCAGTGACGGAGTTGAACGCGGCGACTTACTCCGATGCGGGCAGCAGCGGCGCGATGTCCTCGACGATCTCGGTCGGCTTGGTCTTGGGCGCGTAGCGCTTCACCGTCTTGCCGTCGGGGGCGACGAGGAACTTCGTGAAGTTCCACTTGATCGACGAGCCGAGCACACCGCCCGCCCGGTCCTTGAGGAAGGCGAAGACGGGATGCGTGCTCTTGCCGTTGACGTCGATCTTGGTCGACAGCGGGAAGGTCACGCCGTAGTTCACCTTGCAGAACTCCTCGATCTGGCCGTCATCGCCCGGCTCCTGGTGCGCGAACTGGTCACACGGGAAGCCGAGGACGACCAGGCCCTGGGGTCCGAGTTCCTCGTGCAGCTTCTGCAGATCGTCGTACTGAGGGGTGAAGCCGCACTTGCTCGCGGTGTTGACCACGAGGACCGGCTTGCCGGCGTAGTCGGCGAGATTGACCTCCTGACCGTGGTTGTCGGTGAAGGTGAGGTCGTACAGGGAATCCGGTGTCGGCATGAATCCATTGTCGCGCCTCACGAGGCACCCGCCACACGAGGGCGCGGGATCCGACCAGGCATGGCCGACTGCCCGCGGAAAACGACGCTTCGTCACGGTGGGCAGCCGTCGAAAGCGTTACGAAGCGTCGTTTTTGCCGGTGCGGACTGGCCGATCCGGCTCGTCCAGGCAGTCTCACTTAGTCTGCAGCCGTGGGTAGAACGATCGGATGGGCCGCCGCGAGCGCCGTGGTCGCGACAGTGGCACTCACCGGCTGCAGCCAGACAGCCGCCGAGGAGCCCCCGTCCTCGAGCCAGCCCGTCCTGGACTGCGTGCTTGCCCTGACGGCCATGGATGACTACTCCATCGCGCTCGGTGACCTCGCGACCAGCATCCAGGCCGGTGACGCCATGTCCGCCGTCGCGGCTGCTGACGCCATGTCCTACTCGCTCGATCAGTTGGAGTCCGCGCTGCCCGGCATCCCCGCCGCCGGTCAGGAATTCCTTGCGGCTTCGCGTGAGGTGACACTGCAGGTCAAGCAGTCGGCAGCCGACTCGCCCCAGCTCACCGGGCTCCTCGCTGAACTCACGACGGCCTTCGCCGATCCAGCCTTCGCCGACGGTGGCGGCGCCATCGACGAGTACGTCGTCCAGATGTGCCCCGGCGCATCGCCGTCACCGGAATCGTCGTGACGGACCTCGAGGCCGACTAGATCCGTCCCGCGCTGCGCCTACCGCCGAGCCGGGCGAGGAATCATCCTGATGAGCTCGTCAAACTCCAGTGCCCCCAGGCCGGTTGCCTGGTCGTAGCCCTTCGTCGCGATGCAGCATCCGGCCTCGAAGTACAACTGGTTGCTGCCCTCGGTGATGTCGTAGAACGCTGTGGAGTAGTTGCGCGGCTTGGACGCCAGGTCATACAGCAGCGGGCTGATGAATCCCAGTGGTGGACGCCCGGCCTTGCGCTCGGCCGCGGCGATGAGCGCGAGATTAGCCGCCGAGAAGGGCGACGCGGCGCTCGTGCCCGCGACGGGCGTGATGCTGAGGAGCCCTTGATCCCTCAGTGCCACGGGCCACCCGGCGTATGTCGACGCGTGCGCGGCGATGTCGGGGACAAGCCGGCGGTCCGCGGCCGTGACGGGCTTTTGGTACCACGGCCGGGCGGCCAGCGAGGGTCCGCCGGTGCCGCCATCCGCCGTCTCCTCGTACGGCGAGTCGTTCCAGACATACTCCGCGACGCGCTCATTGCCCTCTCCGAGCACGATGCGGGTCCCACCTACCCCGGTGACCCAGGGGGACGACGCCGGGTACTGCACGCTGTTGACCCGGTTTGCCGCCGGCGGATCGGGAACGAACTGCGAGCAGTCGCTCGACCCTCCGTCCCCGGCGGCAGCCAGCACGGTGATCCCCAGGATGCCGGCCAGGGCGAAGTGATCGTCGGTGACGGCGCGCAGCGCGCCCATGCCGGGGCCGATCAGGCCCCTCTCGCACGCCCCGAACGACATCGTGGCGACGTCGGGCAGGGGTGACAGGCGCGTCATCATCTGCTCGGCGCCGGTCATCAGTGCGAGGTATTCGACATAGGTCTGAGCGACCTCGACGTAGTCGATGCGCGTGGCCTCGGGCACCACGGCAGCAATGGTCTGCGTGTCGAGTTCGCCCTCGAGGTCACCTGACGTAAACACCGGAGTTGCGCCGACGCCGGGGCCGCCCGTGAAGCGCACGGGGGGAGCGCGGTATTCGAAGCAGTCCGCCGCGAATTCCATACCCTCGCGCGAGAAGGCGTAGCCGCCCGCGATATTGACGATGCGCGTGCCCGCGCCGCGCAAGCCCTGCGCGTGCAGAGCCGCCGTGCCGTAGGGGACCTGGAGCTGGCTGGGCGCATAGGTGTAGGGCACGACGTCATCGAGGAGACACTCGGCCCCGGGGCCGAAGGGCGTGCCCAGGTTGGTGGGGGGCGTGTCGTCGACCGAGGCCAGCACCTGGCGGCTGGATGCGGCGGCCCGAGCGGTCGGCGGCTGCAGGATGGACTCCTCCGGCATGAGCATGCGGACGACCGACGCCAGCGGCTGCGGAGTCGGCAGGTAGGTGCCGGTCTCCGTGTCGGCGTAGACCAACACCAGCCAGGGGTCACGCTCGGCCGCGATCCCGTCGCGCCCGAAGATCTCGGTCCACGTGGTGACCGGCGCGGTCAGACGCGCAGTGAGTCCGGTGGCGCTGAAACTCACCTTCATGCCCAGGTCCGATGCGACCTCTCGCAGCGCGGCGCGCTGCGCCGGTGTCGCGCCGAATCGCTTCGCGGCCTCCTTGAGTGTGAGGAAGTTGCGGTACGACGCACTCCCCGGTGACGAGATCGCGCGGGCGGTGCGCAGCAGGCCTCGGCGGTCGTAGGGCAGCGCGGCCGTGAAGGTCAGTTCGTCCGCCGTGGTGGCGGCCTGCGAGACCGACGCCGGGGTGGGGACGGCCTCGGGTGTCGCCACGGCGGGGCCGGCGACCAGCGCAGAAGCCAGCACAGCGCTGGCGCCAGCGGCGACGAAGAGGGGGCGGACGAGGTTGGTCGTGCGACTCATTTAGCCAAACTAGCCAGTCCCGCCATCGTGGGTCCAGATCGGCGAGCCCGCTGCGACCCAATGTCCGCTTTGTCGGCGAGGGCGGCGCGTACTCCCGGCGGACGCCTCCACCCACGACGCTGTGAGTCACGTCCACGACGTCTCACCTCAGAGCGCTGAAGGCGCCCACGAGCGCGGCGCGCGCGTCATCGAGCTCGCCCTGCGGCGGGTAGATCGCCCGCCCTTGCTCCGCCAGTGACGTGATCCCGGTGGCACGCAGGGCCAGCCAGATGTCGGCTTGCTCGCGCGCGGTGATGAGTTCGTCGTGCCAGGGCAGGATCGTGATGGAGTCGATGCCTGCACGGGCATCGGCAATCCCTACTGCCTCCTCGATGGCCGTCTCGCGCACGAGCTCATCAAGCGACGTGCGCACATCGGGATCAACATCGACGCGATCACGGGCGGGCCGGGCGTACTCCATCATCGAGCTCACCCGGCGCTCGCCGGATTCGATGGCCGTGACGGTCTCGTCGAAGGCGCGCGTCAACTCGTCCGCGGTGCGCGCGCGCCACTGAGTGTCGAGCACCCAGGCGAGGGCTCCCAGGGCCAGCACGGCCACGATCGCTCCGATCA
>JBEAQC010000107.1:0-13465 GCA_041164085.1 Actinomycetota bacterium | reverse complement strand
TCTCCCCGATGAGCAGGGATACCGACGGATCCTTCTCACTGGGCTTGAGGATGAAGGTGTTGCCCGTCGCGATGGCATTGGCGAACATCCACATCGGCACCATCGCGGGGAAGTTGAACGGTGTGATGCCCGCGACGACTCCCAGCGGCTGGCGCAGGGAGTAGACGTCAACGCCCGACGAGACCTGCTCGCTGTACGAACCCTTAAGCATCTGCGGGATGCCGCAGGCGAACTCGATGTTCTCGATGCCACGAGCGAGTTCACCTGCTGCATCGGAGGGCACCTTGCCGTGCTCCTGTGATACGAGATTGGCGATCTCGTCCCGGCGGGACACGACGATCTGGTGGAACTTGAACAGGACCTCCGCACGCTTCGACAGCGACGATAAGCGCCAAGAAGCGAATGCCTCCTTCGCCGTTGCCACGGCCTGGTCGACCTCGGCCACACTGGCGAGCGCGACCACGCCCTGCTGCTGGCCTGTCGCCGGGTTGAAGACCGGCCCCGAGTTGCCGGATGCCCCGGCCACCCGCTGCCCGTTGATCCAGTGGTCGATCGTGTACACGTGCTACTCCGCTCGTTTGCTGTGGCGTGGAATCGGTCAGATGAGGTACTGCGAGAGGCCCCGCTTGAGGTAGCGGCCGCGCCCCTTGGTGCCGTGGAAGCCCTGCTCGTCGACGAGCACCTCGCCGCGCGACATGACGACATCGACGTGTCCGGCGATCTCGTAGCCCTCCCATGCACTGTGATCCATGTTCATGTGATGGGTCTTGTCGTAGCCGATGCTCGTGTGCCCGTTGGGGTCGTAGATCACGATGTCCGCGTCCGATCCCGGGGCGATGGCACCCTTCTTGGGGTAGAGGCCGAACATGCGTGCAGGAGTGGTCGACGTGATCTCGACCCAGCGCTCGACGCTGAGCTGGCCTTCGACGACACCCTGGTAGATCAGATCCATGCGATGCTCGACTGAGCCGATGCCGTTGGGGATCTTGGAGAAGTCCCCGACGCCGAGTTCTTTTTGCTCCTTGAAGCAGAAGGGGCAGTGGTCGGTGCTCACGATCGACAGATCGTTGGTGCGCAGGTAGCGCCAGAGCTCGTCCTGATGGCCTTCGGCCCGCGACCGCAGGGGAGTGGAGCAGACCCACTTGGCTCCCTCGAAGCCCGGGGCGCCGAGCTGCTCCTCCAGCGACAGGTAGAGGTACTGAGGACAGGTCTCGCCGAAGACGTTGAGGCCGAGGTCGCGAGCCTCCTGGAGCGTCTGCACGGCCTGCTTGGCCGACATGTGCACGATGTACAGCGGGGCTCCGGTGATACGCGCCAGCATGATCGCGCGGTGCGTCGCCTCCTCCTCGGTCTCCCAGGGTCGGGTGAGGCCGTGGTTGATCGGTGCGGTCTCGCCCCGAGCGAGCGCTTGAGCCACGAGCACATCGATCGCGATGCCGTTCTCGGCGTGCATCATGATCATGGAGCCGTTGTTCTTGGCCTGCTGCATGGCCCGCAGGATCTGGCCGTCGTCGCTGTAGAAGACGCCCGGATAGGCCATGAAGAGCTTGAAACTGGTCACGCCCTCGTCGACGAGTTCGTCCATGGCCTTGAGGGAGTCATCGTCGACGCCTCCGATGATCTGGTGGAAGCCGTAGTCGATGAGGCAATTGCCATCGGCCTTGGCGTGCCAGGCGGCCAAGCCGTCCTGGACACGCTCGCCGTAGCGCTGCACCGCGAAGTCGATGATCGTCGTGGTGCCTCCCCACGCGGCTGCGCGAGTACCGGTCTCGAAAGTGTCCGAGGCGAAGGTGCCGCCGAACGGCAGCTCCATGTGCGTGTGCGCATCGATGCCGCCGGGGATGACGTACTTGCCCGCGGCGTCGATGACGCGGTCGACCTTGCCGGCGAGCTCATCGGAGGCAGCGCCTGAGGTGAGCAGCGCTGAGATGGTCTCGCCGTCGACGAGGACGTCCATGGTCGAGACGCCCTGGGGGGTGACCACGGAGCCATTGCGGATGAGGGTCCTCATGTCAGCCTCCTGTCAGATGGGTTCAGGCCCGGGTGAGGTCGCCGTAGGCATCGGGCCGCCGATCGCGGTAGAACGCCCAGCGGTTGCGGACCTCGGCGAGGAGGTCCATGTCGAGGTCGCGAACGACGAGTTCTGGCTTATAGGGATCTGCCGGCTCGCCGACGAACTTGCCCTCGGGATCGACGAAGTAGCTCGTGCCGTAGAAGTCGTTGTCGCCGATCTCGGCCTCGATGCCGACGCGATTGATCGCGCCGACGAAGTACTCGTTGGCCACGGCCGAAGCGGGCTGTTCCAACTGCCAGAGATAGGCGGACAGGCCGCGATGCGTCGCGGACGGATTGAAGACGATCTGGGCGCCGTTGAGGCCTAGTGCACGCCAGCCCTCGGGGAAGTGGCGGTCGTAGCAGATGTAGACGCCGACGGGGCCGACAGCTGTCTGGAAGACGGGGTAGCCCAGGTTGCCGGGGCGGAAGTAGAACTTCTCCCAGAAGCCCTTGACCTGGGGAATGTGGTTCTTGCGGTACTTGCCGAGGTAGGTGCCGTCGGCATCGACGACCGCGGCCGTGTTGTAGAGGATGCCGGGCTGCTCCTCCTCGTACATGGGCAGGACGAGCACCATGCCCAACTCCGCCGCGAGCGCCTGGAAGCGCTCGGTGGTCGGCCCGGGGATGGACTCGGCGTACTCGTAGTACTTCGCATCCTGGACCTGGCAGAAGTAAGGCCCGTAGAACAACTCCTGGAAGCACATGACCTTCGCTCCCTGGGCCGCTGCCTGCCGCGCGTACTCCTCGTGCGCGACGATCATCGACTCCTTGTCGCCCGTCCAGTTCGTCTGGACCAGGGCCGCCCGCACCACGGACATGACACCTCCATGCGACTCTCGGCAGCGCCGAGGACCCGGAACGCCCGGGCGATTCACTCACCCTAGCCCCGCGCGAGGGGGCCGGGAGGGAGACCGAGCGAATCGGACAGTGGTCACGATTCGGCGACCATGGCGCTGCTCGATTCGCCGATACGAGCAGGTTGACTAATGTCTGGCTTTAGTGTGGTCGGAAATCCCCCCCGCCCGGGGGTGGTCGTTGCGGAGGTGGCTGTGGTCGCGGGGTTCCTCGACGGTGCTGTGCTGGAGCACGGGTCCGCGGGCACCTTCGAGGTCATCGATCCCGCTGATGGCACGGTCGTCCGCACTGTGGGGCTGGTCGGAGCCCCGGAGGTCGATGCCGCCGTGTCAGCGGCCAAGCGTGCCCTGCCGGGGTGGGCGGCGACCACGCCGGCTGAGCGCGGGTCGGCCCTGCTCGCCCTGGCCGACCGCATCAGTGCGCGAGCGCAGGAGTACGCCGAGGTCGAATCGCGGCAGACCGGCAAGACGATCAGGTTGGCAACCGAGTTCGACGTACCCGGCAGCATCGACAATGTCGTGTTCTTTGCCGGAGCCGCCCGTCAGCTCGAGGGCCTTGCCTCGGGGGAGTACGACGCCACCCACACATCGGTCATCCGCCGTGAGCCTGTGGGGGTCATCGGATCGATCGCCCCGTGGAATTACCCCCTCCAGATGGCGATGTGGAAGGTCCTGCCGGCCGTCGCCGCCGGCAACACGATCGTCCTGAAGCCTGCGGAGATCACGCCCCTCACGACGCTCATGCTTGCCGAGGACGCGGCCGCGGCGGGCATTCCCCCGGGGGTGATCAACGTCATCGTGGGTCGGGGTCCGGACGCGGGAGAGGCACTCGTGGGCCATCCTGACGTCGCCATGGTCTCCTTTACCGGGTCCACGCCCGTGGGGCGCCGCGTCATGGAGATCGCCTCCCAGCGGGCTGCACGCGTGCACCTCGAACTCGGCGGCAAGGCGCCCTTCGTGGTCTTCGACGACGCGGATGTGGAGGCGGCTATCCAAGGCGCGGTGGCCGGTGCGCTCATCAACGCCGGTCAGGACTGCACCGCTGCGACCCGCATCTACGCCCAGCGCGATGTCTACGACGACATCGTCGCCGGTGTGGCCGAGGTGCTGCGCGGGATCCGCGTGGGGGACCCGCGAGATCCGGACACCGATCTCGGGCCGCTTGTGTCCTTCGCGCAGCGTGATCGCGTCGCGGGATTCGTCGATCGGGCGCGGGGTGCGGGTGCACAGGTGGTCGTCGGCGGCGAGATCCCGGGAGGGGACTTGGCCAAGGGTGCCTACTACGCGCCCACGCTGGTGACCGGCGCCGCGCAGGACTCCGAGATCGTCCAGCAGGAGATCTTCGGACCCGTACTGGTCGCCCTGCCCTTCGACACCGACGACGAGGCGATCGCGCTCGCCAACGACACGCCGTACGGACTCGCGGCCTCAGCCTGGACCAGGGACGTCTTCCGGGCCATGGCCGCGCAGCGCGGCATTCGGGCCGGCACGGTCTGGGTCAATGACCACATTCCGATCGTGAGCGAAATGCCCCACGGGGGAATGAAGCAGTCGGGCTTCGGCAAGGATATGTCGAAGTACTCCCTCGAGGAGTACACCGTCGTCAAGCACGTCTCCTGGGACATCTCGGGAGAGCCACGCAAGGAGTGGCACCGCACCATCTTCACCGACCGCGGGGCCCACTCGCGTTAGCATCACCTGAAGGCCAGATCAGCACACCACCGACCACAGCAGTCGAACCCAGGGAAACGAGGAGTACGAGATGACGAAGCGCCCCCTGTCCCCGCAGGCATCAGCCATCGTGGCCATGTCCCGGTCCAGCCTGTCGCGCCGCCGGCTCCTCCAGGTCGCCGGTATCACCGGTGTCGCGGCCACTGCCGCGGCCTGCGGTGCCGGAGGCGGGTCGAGCGACGAGACCAGCGCGGCTCCCTCACCGACCCAGGCCACCGACCTGTCGGACACGGAGAAGTTCGTCAACTGGGCCAACTGGCCGCTCTACATCGACGTCAACGACGAGACCGGTGAGTACCCCACGCTCGCAGCATTCACGGCGGCCACCGGCATCGATGTCAACTACACCGAGGACGTCAACGACAACAACGAGTTCTACGCGAAGGTGCGCTCGCAGCTCGAGGCCGGTCAGTCGATCGATCGTGACATCGTCGTCCTCACCGACTGGATGGCCGCGCTGTGGATCAACAACGGCTTCGCTGCGCAACTCGACAAGGCGCTGATCCCCAACGCCGCCAACCTCGAGCCGGCGTACAACGGCGTGGCCTTCGATCCCAACCGTGACTACACGCTCCCGTGGTTCTCGGGCTTCGGTGCGTTCGGCTGGAACAAGGCCCTCCTGCAGGACACGCTCGGCACCGACACGCTCACGTCGATCGACCAGCTGTGGGATCCGGCGCTTCGCGGACGCATCACCGTGCTGTCCGAGATGCGCGACACCATGGGCATCATCCTTGCGTCGCTCGGCTTCGACCCGTCCAACTTCACCGACGACCAGTACCAGGAGGCCATCGGCGTCCTCCAGGGGCAGATCGACAACGGGCAGATCCGCCAGGTGTCGGGCAACGACTACGTCGCGGCTCTCGAGACCGGAGACGTCATCGCCGTGATCGGCTGGTCGGGTGACATGTTCCAGCTCGGCGATGACTACGGCGTGGGCCTGCCGGAGACCGGAGGCACGCTCTGGACCGACAACATGCTCATCCCGTCGGTGGCGCAGCACAAGAAGAACGCCGAGGCCGTGATGAACTACTACTACGACCCTGTGGTCGCAGCCGAGGTCGCCGCCTACGTCCAGTACATCTCACCGGTCGCCGGCGCGAAGGACGCCATGGCCGACATCGATCCGTCGCTCGTGGACAACCAGTGGATCTTCCCGGACGCGGCCACCCTGGGTAATTCCTACGTCTTCATGACCTTGACCCCTGAGCAGGACGAGGCCTACCAGCGAGAGTTCCAGAAGGCCATCGGCTTCTAGACGCGAAGGCGTAGGCTGCCCAGTCGCAGGAAAGGAGAGCCGTGGCGGCCACCGATGGAGTGCAGGACCTCAAGCTGGTCAACCTCGTCAAGACCTTCGGCGACTTCGTCGCGGTCGATGACCTCACGCTGACCTTCCCGGCGGGGTCGTTCTTCGCCCTTCTCGGCCCGTCGGGGTGCGGCAAGACCACCACGCTCCGCATGGTGGCCGGTCTCGAGGATCCGACCAGCGGCCAGATCATGCTGGGGGAGACCGACATCACGCGGGAGAAGCCCTACAAGCGCCACGTCAACACGGTCTTCCAGTCCTATGCACTCTTCCCGCACCTGGACATTTTCGAGAACGTCGCCTTCGGTCTGCGTCGCCGCGGAATCAAGGACGTCAAGGGCCCGGTCAACGACATGCTCGAGCTGGTCGAGCTTGGCCCTCTGGCGCGTCGCAAGCCGGCGCAACTGTCGGGCGGTCAGCAGCAGCGCGTCGCAGTGGCTCGGGCGCTCATCAATCAGCCGGGCGTGCTCCTGCTCGATGAGCCGCTGGGCGCCCTTGACCTGAAGCTGCGCCGACAGATGCAGATCGAACTCAAGCGCATCCAGACCGAGGTCGGTACGACGTTCGTCCACGTCACGCATGACCAGGAGGAGGCCATGACGATGGCCGACACGGTCGCGGTGATGAACAACGGCCGCATCGAGCAGATGGGTGCGCCCGTCGACATCTACGAGCTTCCGCGCACGGCTTTCGTGGCCAACTTCCTCGGCCAGTCCAACATGGTGGCCGGAACCGTCTCCGGCAAGAGTGGCGACGACCTGATCGTCTCGGCCTTCGGCGCTTCCTTCACGGTCCCCTCGGCCCGCTCCGCCCGGCAGGATGGCGCCATCCTCGTCGGGGTGCGGCCCGAGAAGTTGGCCATCGCCTCGGCTGGCTCCAGCGTCCCCGACCGGAGCAATCGCGTGACCGGCAAGGTGACCGATGCGTCCTTCACCGGCGTATCGACGCAGTACCTCGTGATGACCAGCTGGGGCGACGAGTGGATGGTCTTCGAGCAGAACCGCTCCGCGGACATCCTGCGCCCGGGCGATGAGGTCGTTATCCATTGGGCGCCTGAGCACACCTTCGGTCTCGACGTCCCGCCGGAGGCCTGACATGCCGGCTCTGGCGCCCACGTCCGGCGGATCCTCGCCCGTGGTCCTCTCCGGTGCCGCGGCCCAGAGGCGCCCGCGCACCGCCTACCTGCTCCTGCTTCCCGGCCTCGCGTGGCTGGCGATCTTCTTCGTCGTCCCGCTCGTGTCGCTGTTCTTCACGAGTCTCCAGGCACCGACGGGCAAGT
Source organism: Actinomycetota bacterium (assembly GCA_041164085.1). GTDB lineage: Bacteria > Actinomycetota > Actinomycetes > S36-B12 > S36-B12 > Mxb001. Next base: position 6,240 of record JBEAQC010000107.1, on the reverse strand, counting down.
CGGGTGTCTACGAGCCGGCCTTCCAGGTCTCCAACTACCTCGAGGCGATCCAGGAGTACTGGCCGACTTTCGTCAAGTCCTTCGTCTACTCCGGCGTCGCCACGGTGCTGGCGCTGATCATCGCCTATCCGCTGGCCTACTTCATCGCCTTCCGGGCCGGCAAGTGGCGCGCCCTGCTCCTGGTGCTCGTCGTCGCACCGTTCTTCGCGTCGTTCCTGCTTCGCACCTACGCCTGGCGCACGATCCTCGCGGATGAGGGCTTCATCACGAGCTTCTTCAACGCTCTCCACCTGCTGCCTGAGGGTCGAATACTCAATACTCCGATAGCCGTGGTCCTGGGTCTGACGTACAACTTCCTGCCCTTCATGATCCTGCCGCTCTACGCCGCGCTTGAGCGGATCGATCCACGGCTCATCGAGGCGGCGGGCGACCTCTATGCGTCCCCGTTCACCGGATTCCGCAAGGTGATCTGGCCGCTGAGCCTGCCGGGCGTTGTGGCCGGCACGCTTCTCACGTTCATTCCCGCCTCAGGCGACTACATCAACGCGACGCTTCTCGGCTCCCCGAGCGATCGCATGGTCGGCAATGCGATCCAGACCAACTTCCTGCAGTTCCGCGACTATCCGATCGCGAGCGCACTGTCCTTCATCCTCATGGCGATCATTCTGACGGTGGTATTCGTCTATGTCCGTCGTGCCGGCACGGAGGATCTCGTCTGATGCGGTGGCTGCGCAAGAACCTCATCCCGATCATCGGCATCCTGGTGCTGATCTATCTCTTCGTGCCTATTGCGGTCGTCGCTGTGCTCAGCTTCAACAAGCCGGACGGCAAATTCAACATCGCCTGGAATCAGTTCTCCCTCGAGGCCTGGCAGAACATCTGCGGCGTGCCGGGAGTCTGCGGGTCATTCGTCACGAGCATCCAAATCGGCCTCATCGCCACCCTGATGGGCACGATCTTCGGCACGCTCATTGCGTTCGCGCTGGTGCGCTACCGCTTCCGCGGTCGTTCGACGACGAACCTGCTCATCTTCCTGCCCATGGCGACACCCGAGGTCGTGCTCGGCTCGAGCCTGCTCGCGCTCTTCCTCAACCTCGCGTTCCCGCTTGGCTTTTGGACCGTGACGATCGCCCACATCATGTTCATCATCAGCTTCGTCGTGGTCACCGTGAAGGCTCGTCTGCAGGGCATGGACCCGCGACTCGAGGAGGCGGCCAGAGACCTGTACGCCGATCCCAAGGCGACGTTCAGATACGTCACCTTCCCACTCGTCCTGCCCGGCATCCTCGGAGCTGCACTGCTTGGCTTCGCGTTGTCCTTCGACGACTACATCATCAGCGCCTTCAACGCGGGCACCCTGGTGACCTTCCCCATCTACATCTGGGGTGCGGCACAGCGCGGCATCCCGGTGCAGGTCAATGCTCTCGCGACCCTGGTCTTTGTCATCGCGCTCGTGACGGTCGTCTCCGTCCAGGTGGTCGGCTCGCGCCGTCGCCGCAAACTGGAGAGTGCCGTCGGCACTTGATCCGCCATGCCCTTTCCTGACGTTGTCACCCCCGCAGCCCGTGCCGCCTTGGCGGACGTGCGATTCACGCCGTACTGGCTCGACCAGCCGAGCCGACCGGCCGCTCGCCCGGCTCTCGTCGGCGATGTCGAGGCCGACCTCGTGGTCATCGGCGGTGGACTGAGCGGTCTCTGGACCGCCTATGAGGCCCGCCGGCGCTTCCCTGACTGGAGCGTCATCCTGCTGGAGGGGCAGCGCATCGCTGAGGCGGCGTCTGGCCGCAACGGCGGATTCGTGGCGGCATCGCTCACCCACGGACTCCCCAACGGGATGTCCCGCTGGCCGGGTGAGATGCCCGAACTCCTCCGCCTGGGGCAGGCCAACCTCGACGGGATCGTCTCGGTCGTGGAGGCGGAGGGCATCGACTGCGATCTCGTGCGATCAGGCGAACTCGATGTCGCGGTCGATGGCTATCAGGTCGCGGACCTGCGCGAGATGGTGGAGGCGGCCGGCGCCCTCGGTCTCGACTACGAGTTCCTCGATCGCGATGCGGTGCGGTCCATGGTCGATTCGCCGACGTATCACGCGGGTGTCCTCGATCGTCGTGGCGTCGTCATGGTGGATCCGGCCCGGCTGTCGTGGGGGCTCGCGAGCGCGGCAGAGCGCGCGGGCGTGGTGATTCACGAGCAGACGCGGGTGACGGACCTCGGCCGCGCCGGGGCAGGGATGGTCGTCACGACTGACTTCGGCTCCGTGCGCGCAGGGAGGGTGGCGCTCGCCACGAGTGCCTTCCCACCTCTCCTGCGTCGCCTCGGGCACTACGTCGTGCCCGTCTACGACTCCGTGCTCATGACCGAGCCATTGACCCCGGAGCAGCGAGCATCGATCGGCTGGCAGGACCGGATCGGGATCGGGGATGCCGGCAATCAGTTCCACTACTACCGGATCACCCATGACGGCCGCATCCTGTGGGGCGGCTACGACGCGTCCTACTACGGCGGGTTCAATCCGATGCACGAGCGGCAGGGTGCGCCTTTCGCGCGTCTGTCGGAGCATTTCCGCTACACGTTCCCGCAGCTTGAGGGCCTGCGCTTCACGCACGCGTGGGCAGGCGCCATCGACACCTGCTCGCGGTTCAGTGCCTTCTGGGGCACGGCGTACGACGGCCGCCTGTCCTACAGCCTCGGATTCACCGGACTCGGTGTCGGCGCGAGCCGCTTCGGCGCACAGGTCATGCTCGATCTGCTGTCCGGCGAGAGCACCGAGCGCACCCGCCTGGAGATGGTGCGCACCAAGCCGATTCCGTTCCCCCCTGAGCCCATTCGCGGCATCGGCATCGGCATCACCCGCCGAGCGATCGACAAGGCGGACCGCAATGAGGGGCGGCGCAATATCTGGCTCCGCACGCTGGACCGCATCGGGCTCGGCTTCGACAGCTGACCCCCTAGGGTGAAGTCATGACACGCTACGGCGGGCAGTACGGCCCCGACCTCACCTTCCTCGGTGTTCCCCGATGCGATCTGGACGATCCGTCGACGTACGCGGACGCAGATGTCGTCATCCTTGGCGCACCCTTCGACGGCGGCACGTCCTTCCGCAGTGGCGCGCGCTTCGGTCCGCAGGCCCTGCGCATGGCGTGCTACCTCGGCCACGATGGATCCCGGCCCTCGCTCGCGCTTCGGACCGATGGATTGCAGGACCTGCGCGTTGTCGACGGCGGCGACGTGGAGATGTTCAGCGGTGACGCCGCGCGGTCGTGCGCGGACCTCGAGGTCGTCGTGCAGCGGGTGGCCGACACAGGCGCGGTGCCCCTCGTGCTCGGCGGAGACCACACCATCACCTGGCCAGACGTCACCGGTGTCGCGCGCGCGCGTGGCTGGGGGCGCGTGTCGGTGCTGCACTTCGACGCCCATGCCGATACCGGGGACATCGAGTTCGGCTCCCTCATCGGCCACGGCCAGCCCATGCGCCGGCTCATCGAGTCGGGGGCTGCGCGTGGAGACCGATTCCTGCAGATCGGCCTGCGTGGCTACTGGCCACCCCCGGACATTCTCGACTGGATGGCCGAGCAGCGAATGCGCTCCTACGAGATGACGGAGATCGTCACGCGCGGCCTTGACGAGTGCCTCACCGAGTCCTTCGCGATCGCCATGGACGACTGTGACGGGGTCTTCCTCTCCGTCGACATTGACGTGGCCGATCCCGGCCACGCTCCTGGCACAGGCACTCCCGAGCCTGGAGGCCTGAGCTCGCGCCAGCTTCTCGATGCGGTCCGTCGGATCTGCCTCGAACTCCCGGTGGTCGGCATGGACGTCGTCGAGGTCTCGCCGCCCTATGACCACGCCGACATTACGGCGATGCTCGGCAATCGTGTCGTTCTCGAGGCGCTGTCGGCGATGGCGCGCCGCCGCCGCGATGAGGCGACGGGTGAGACGTGGGACCCGAGTCAGCCCCTGCTGGCCGGACGCGGGGAGGAATGATGCGCGTTCTCGCTATCGGCTCCGGGGGAGTCGGCACCTCGGCGGCGCTCATCGCCGCCCGTCGCGACTATGTCGAGGCGTGGGTGTGCGCTGACTACGACGAGTCGCGCTCACGCGGCCTCGCCGACCGAGTCGCCGACCCACGCTTCACGGCCATCGCCCTCGATGCCTCCGATGAGACGGCTGTCGCCGAGGCCTGCAGGTCCCACGGCATCACACACGTGCTCAACGTCGTCGATCCGCGCTTCAACATGCCCATTTTCGACGGCGCCTTCGCCGCGGGTGCCCACTACCTCGATACGGCGATGAGCCTGTCGCGCCCGCATCCCCAACGCCCTCATAGCGACACCTTCGTCAAGTTGGGAGACGAGCAGTTCGACAAGTCCGATGCGTGGGCAGAGCGCGGGCTCCTCGCACTCTGCGGCATCGGCGTCGAGCCCGGTCTCGCCGATGTCTTCGCTCGTTACGCCGCCGACCACCTCTTCACCTCGATCGAGGAGATCGGCATTCGGGATGGCGCAAACCTGCTCGTTGCCGGCTATGACTTCGCACCGAGCTTCTCGATCTGGACGACGATCGAGGAATGTCTCAACCCGCCGGTGATCTGGGAGAAGGACCGCGGGTGGTTTACCACCGCGCCCTTCTCCGAGCCCGAGGTCTTCGATTTCCCCGAGGGCATCGGCCCCGTCGAGTGCGTCAACGTCGAGCACGAGGAAGTCCTCCTCGTGCCGCGCTGGATCGAATGCGAGCGGGTCACCTTTAAGTATGGCCTCGGCGACGAATTCATCGAGGTCCTCAAGACATTGCACAAGCTCGGTCTCGACCGCACCGACCCTGTCGATGTTCGTGGCGGGCGCGTGAGTCCCCGCGATGTCGTCGCCGCGTGCCTTCCCGATCCGGCACAGCTCGGCGACAAGATGAGCGGCAAGACCTGCGCGGGGACGTGGGTGACAGGGACGGGCAAGCCTGGGAGTTCGGCCCCGGGGTCGCCCGCGTGGACCGGAATCAACGGCAACCGCCGCGAGGTTTACCTCTACCACGTCGCCGACAACGACTGGACGATGCGCGAGTACGGCACGCAGGCCGTCACCTGGCAGACCGCGATGAATCCCGTCATCGCCTTGGAACTCCTGGCGTCAGGCACGTGGAGCGGCGCCGGTGTCCTCGGTCCGGAAGCCTTCGACGCGGTGCCCTACCTCGATCTCATGCGCGACGGCTACGGCCAGGAGTGGGGCCTGCGCGAGCAGGCCTAGGCGTCGAAGCCCGCGGCGACGATGTCGAGGCCCTCGCGGAGCAGATCGTCGGGGATGCTCAGCGGGGGCAGGAACCTCAGAACGTTGCCGTAGGTGCCACAGGTGAGAGTGACGACACCCTGGGCGTGTGCGGCCTTGGCGACGCGTCCGGCGAGATCGGGGTCGGGATCCATCGTGCCGGGCTTGATGAGTTCGATCGCCATCATCGCGCCGCGGCCGCGAATGTCGCCGACGGACGGGTGCGCTGCGGCGAGGGCTTCGAGGCGCTCGCGCATGATCGCGCCGACCGCGAGTGCCCGGGCATTGAGGTCCTCGGTCTCCATCGCCTCGATAGAGCCGAGGGCGGCCGCGCAGGCGACGGGGTTGCCGCCGTAGGTGCCGCCGAGGCCACCGGCGTGGACCGCATCCATGATCTCGGCTCGGCCGGTCACAGCGGCCAGGGGCATGCCGCCGGCGATGCCCTTGGCGGTCGTGATCATGTCGGGGATGACGCCCTCGTGCTCGCACGCGAACCACTCACCGGTGCGGCAGAAGCCGGTCTGGATCTCATCGGCGACGAAGACGATGCCGTGCTGCGCGGCGTAGGCCTTGAGGGAGGGCAGGAAGCCCGGCGCTGGCACGATGAAGCCGCCCTCGCCCTGGATCGGCTCGATGATGATGGCCGCGATGTTGGCCCCGCCGATCTCCTTCTCCATCTTGGTGGTCGCCCATGCGGCCACCTCGGCACCGCCGTGGGGCCCGTCCCGGAAGGGGTAGGACATGGGCATCCGGTAGACCTCCGGCGCGAAGGGGCCGAAGGACTGCTTGTAGGGCATGTTCTTGGCCGTCAGCGCCATCGTGAGGTTGGTGCGGCCGTGGTAGCCGTGATCGAACACCACAACCGCCTGGCGCTTGGTGTAGGCGCGAGCGATCTTGACAGCGTTCTCCACTGCCTCTGCCCCGGAATTGAACAGGGCCGACTTCTTGGCGTGATCGCCGGGTGTGAGTCGATTGAGCGCCTCGC
>JBEAQC010000106.1:0-25941 GCA_041164085.1 Actinomycetota bacterium | reverse complement strand
CGGATGGCAAGCGCCTTGGCCTATGGGATGGCCTGGTCGAGCACTTTGGTGGCACCAACCTCGATATGCCCTTCGACGATATGAAGGAGCGCATGCTCTTCGCCGAGGCGATCGAGTCGGTTAAGTGCTACGACGAGGGCGTGCTGCGCTCGGTGCCCGAAGCCAACATCGGCTCGATCTTCGGCATCGGCTTCCCGCCGTGGACCGGGGGTGTCCTGCAGTACATCAACGGGTACCCCGGCGGTCCCGCTGGTTTCGTCGCTCGTGCGCGCGAACTCGCCGACCGCTACGGCGATCGCTTCACTCCACCAGCCTCGCTGGTGGCCCTGGCTGAGTCGGGTGGGCGCTACTCCTGAGCTGGTGCGCGCGACCGGGCCTGATGGCCCGGTCGCGGCGCCTGCTCGACTGCCCGCCGACGAGCGTCGTCGCCAGCTCGTCGAGATCGGCTGGAAACTGCTGCAGTCCCGGCCCATCCATGAGATGGCCTTGGACGAGGTCGCGGCGGAGGCGGGAATCTCCCGCACCCTCCTCTTCCACTACTTCCCCACCAAGGGTGACTTCTACGCCGCGGTCGTCCAGTCGGCGGGGGAGCACCTGCTCCGCCCGGTCGTCACTGTGGACTCCGCCTCCCCCGACCAGCGCGTACGCACCCTGGTCGACGGCTTCGTGCGCCTGGTGGAGCGCAATCGCGCGTCGTACACCGCACTGGTGCGCGCGGCCGGTGGCGGCGACCAGCGCGTCGTCGACCTGATCGGCGAAATCCGTGACTCGCTGGTCCCCAAGTGGTTGGCTGCCGCCGAATGGGCCGACGTCGACCCCCTTGCCCGCTTGGTGGTCCGAGGCTGGCTCGTCGGGATGGAGGAGACAGTGCTCGCGTGGGATCCGCGCACCGTGACGCGTGACGCGCTCGTCGATCACCTCACCCGCTCGCTGTTCGCCGAGCTCGAACTCACCCGGGGGTCCGTGTGACGCAGTCGGATCCGATCGTCGTCATCGTGCGTCATGCCGAGAAGCCCGAGCCGAATGGTCCCCACGGAGTCGATCACCACGGTCGTCCCTCCGAGCACGGTCTGACTCCGCGCGGATGGTCACGCGCAGGGGCCCTCGCGGTGCGCATGTCGCACGCGGGCCAGGCGAGTGACCCCATCGTGCGACCTGATCGTGTCTACGCAACAGCGACCGATCCGCACCACGCGAGCGATCGGCCGCGCCTCACCGCTCATGGCATCGCCAAGCGCCTGGATCTGGACATGCTCGATCATTACGGCCGAGGCGATGAGGCCACGCTCGCCGCAGAGATCGCCTCGGGGGGCCAGCCCACACTCGTCGTCTGGGACCACGGGCACATCCCGACCCTTGCGCGAGCCTTCCCCCTGCACCCGGACACCGAGGTGCCCAACGCGTGGCCCGATGACCGATTCGATCTCTACTGGGTGCTGACGCCCGGAGCCGACGGTTACTCACTTACCGTTCTGCCGCAGGAACTACTCGCGGGCGACGCGCCCACGACGTAGCCGTGCAAGCCCCGTTGGCGGTACTACTGTCAGGGCATGACGGAGGCGGAACTCCGAGATATCGGCGGGTTGGCGGCGTCTGCGCGACTGATCCGTGTCGTCCTCGGAGTGGGCGCGGCCTTCTTCCTCATTGCCGGTGTGCTGCTCCTCGCCATCCCTGATGCCTTCGCTGAGTGGATCGGTCTGGAGCCCAAGCCCGACAGCGGCGGCTTGGCCGACCCGCCGGGCCGCGAGGCCGTCGCGTGGGCGCTGAGGATGCTCGGCGCTGGACTGCTCGGCCTCGCCGGCCAGATGTGGCTCGTGCGTCGCGCCGGAGACCACCCGGTGCTGGGAGCGGCTGCGGTCATGGTCGTCGCCGGCGGTGCCATGACGATCTTGACCATCACCCTGCCGGGGGAGTGGACCCCGCTCAGGTGGGCGCTGCTCGGGGCGGGGGCGGTGTTCATCCTCGCCTACGTCGTCCTGCTCGCGGCCAGTCGCCGTGCCTGATCGCGCGAAACCGCGCATCGATTAAGCCGAGTGACTAATCTCTCGTCATGCGCTCACCCGTCCGTGTCCTCGCCGTGGCGTCCGGGATCGCCCTGGCGGCGAGCTTGGCTCCTGCCGGCGCGGTCATCCTGGTGCCCCAGGAGCCGCTTGAACCGGGTGGGCCGAGCCGCGTGTGCGGATGGTCGATCAACTATCCGGCCGATGCCAACTACTCGTGGCCTGACACCGATGCGGCGTACTTCGTCCAGTCCGCCCTGCTGAGTGAAGGCGACGAGATCATCATCACCGGGCGCGACCCCAAGGCGCGCTACTGGTCGCTCCAGACCTACAACTACGGCGACCGCGAAGTCATCGACAGCGTCAATGATCAGCAGGTCAAGCGAGTCGGCAAGGGATCGAAGCGCACGTGGACCGTGACCGTGAGCACCAAGAAAAGTCGTCCCGGGGATTCGCAACTGCAGGGCGGTGATCCCTATGTTGTGGGTACGCCGTTCTCGTTCGACAACGATGCCACCAAGCTCACTGTGATCATCTATCGCGTCTATCGCTCGGCCACATCGACGGCGTCGGGTGGTCCGCTGCCGAGCATGACGCTGAAGCATGCCGACGGCCGGGTTGAGCGCATGAAGACCTGCACGGCTGGGCAGATCGGGCCCCCGGCCAACCCGATCGTGCTCGATGCGCAGCCGGGGGTCCCGGATCAGTTCGTGCGGGCCGACGGTGGCCGCTTCTATCCGAGTTACGACACGTCGTATCTGGTCGCCGAGCGCGCCTATGACCCCGACAGGGTCCTCATCGTGACGGGGAAGGCCCCTCGGGTGCGCAAGGACATGCGCTACTGGTCGCTCTGCCAGAACCTCAACGAGTCGCCGCTTCCCGTCGTCGACTGCGTGAGCGATGCCGATGTCACGCTCACCAAGGGTCGATTCACTATCGCCGTCGTGACGCCGGAGCAGGTGCCGGTGGCCGAGCGAGCCCGGTATCGGGGAGTGACGTTCATCGAGTGGGGCGACATCAACGACGAGGGCGCCTACGACCCTGCGCTACTGCTCTTCCGCAACATCCTGCCGAAGCGATCCTTCCGCTTCTCGGCAGACAAGGTGCCGATCAATGCACTGGCGTCCACAACCATGGGGCCGTACGCACCCGTGATCGATCAGGTGGCGATCGCCGATCTGCGCGCCCGCTAGCGCGAGCGGGTCAGGATCTCCAGCAGTGAGGGCAGCGCCTGCGCGAAGGGCGTGAAAAGAGGTATGTCCTCCAGCTCGTCGAGCGTCCACCACGCGGCCTCATCGTTCTCCGGTGACAGGGTGGCGTCGTAGTGAGGTCGCTCGTCGACCAGGGCGCAGCACGTGTGGTAACTCCACAGTCCTGGCTGCAGGACGACTTCGTGGATGCCGGCCAGGCGCCAGCCCAGGGGGACCGCCCCGATCTCCTCGTCGAATTCCCTGAGAGCCGCCTCAACCGGATCCTCATGGGCATCGATGGCGCCGCCGGGCACCGACCACTCGCCGTTGCCGCCGTGCACCCAGTGCGAACGCCGGGCCAGGAGGAGCCGGTCCGTCGCCCCCTCGCGATGGCACAGGAGCATCCCGGCCGCGCCGTACCGACCCCACACGACCTTGCCCGTGTCCAGCGTCACCCAGCCATCGCCTGACCCGGGGCGCTTCGTGTCGTTCACGCTCTCATTGTGACTCAGGCAGCAGGGGCTCGGGGACGTCAGTGCGTGGCAGCGGCCTTGAAGCGCTGCCAGGACTCGTGGATCTCCTGTTCGGCATCCTCGCGGCCAACCCACGTCGCGCCCTCGACGGACTTGCCGGGCTCAAGATCCTTGTAGACCTCGAAGAAGTGCTGGATCTCGAGCCGATCGAATTCGGATACGTGATAGATGTCGCGCACGTGTTCGAGGCGGACATCGCTCGCGGGCACGCACAGCACCTTGTCGTCACCGCCCGCTTCGTCGGTCATGCGGAACATGCCGACCGCCCGGCAGCGGATAACGACACCGGGGAATGTCGGCTCCTGCACCAGCACGAGGGCATCGAGCGGATCCCCATCAAGGCCGAGGGTGTCATCGACGAAGCCGTAGTCGTGCGGGTACCGGGTCGCCGTGAAGAGCATTCGATCGAGACGGATGCGTCCGGTCTTGTGGTCCATCTCATACTTATTGCGGCTACCTGACGGGATTTCGATGGTGACGTCGAATTCGAGCGGTTGGGGTGTCACGGGACCTCCTCGACAGGTGACCTGACCTAGTCTTCCCCATGGCGACTCCCCCGCGGGACCGCTTGGCAATTAAGGAGGGAGTCCTGTGCGTACGGCGTGGCTCCCGGTCTCTGCTCTGCTCATCGTGGGATTAGCCATCCCGGCGTACGCCGCGCCCGTCGGGCCAGCGGGACCGGTCCTTCCTCTCCCGGATGACGCACCCACGGGTGCGCCCGGTGACGTGGCGAGCGCACTGGATCCGATCCTGGACGATCCCGCTCTCGGCGGAGCAGTCGGTGCCATCGTGCTCGATGGTGTCACCGGTGCCGTCCTGTATCAGCGCGAAGCGGCGATGCCTCGCTCTATCGCGTCCAACCAGAAGGTCTTCACCGCGCTCGCCATCCTCGATGCGCTGGGCGCCGAAGGTCGCATCGAGACGACGGTCGCCTGGGACCCGGACTCGGCAACTCTCACGATCGTCGGTGCGGGTGACCCCACCTTGGCGACGGTGGCCGCCACCGGGTCGTCCCTCGCCGAACTTGCCGACCAGATTGCGGGCCAGATCCCGCAGGACGTGAGCCTGAAGTACGACACCAGCCTCTTCGACGGTCCCGTCATCGCGCCCGGATGGTCCCCCGACTATCCCGCCTTGGGAATTGCCGCTCCCGTGTCACCGCTCATCGTCGATCGCGCTCGGACAGGATCCGACGGGGCGCGCTCCCCGGATCCGGCCCGTGACGCCGCCGATGCACTCGCTGCGTTGCTTGCCGATCGGGGTGTCAACGTCAGTGATGTCTCGCCGGGACCAGCTTCGGGAGCCGTCATCGCGACGACCGTCTCGGTCCCGGTCGCTGCCATGGTCGAGACGATGCTCACCGAGTCCGACAACGACATGGCGGAGATCCTCGCCCACCTCGCCGGTGCCGAGGCGACCGGCGTGGGTTCCTTCGCGAGTGGCGCGGAAGCGACCCTCGCGACATTGCAATCCCTGGCGATCCCGGTCAGCGGCGCGGAATTCGTCGACGGCAGCGGCTTGTCCTATGAGGACATCGCGTCACCGCTCACCCTCGCGAGTGCGCTCACTCTCACCACTGGCGCTACGTCTCCCGCTTGGACCTGGCCGATCGTCCTGGGACTGCCCGTGGCCGGGCTCACGGGCACACTCGCGGATCGATTCGATGCAGCGGACACGCGTCGCGGAGCGGGCTTCGTCCGCGCGAAGACCGGGACGCTCATCGGTGTGTCCACGCTGGCCGGCACCGTCGTCGACGCCGATGGTCGCCTGCTCGTCTTTGCCTTCATGTCGGATGGCACGACGGACGTTGAATCCTCACGCGATGTGCTCGACCGGGCCGCCGCGGCGATTGCCGCGTGCGGCTGCCGCACATAGGGGCCGCGGTGGCACGTGATTGCGTGCCTGTCAGCTCGACATAGAGTCGTGGAATGGTCGAACCCGTGGACTGGGCTCTCGCCGCGGCCACGGGGTCGCGGTTGGCGCCCTCCGGCCCTCACGACAGCCGAGATGAGGTCGAGGCAGCCGTCAGGCAGTTACGCCGTGCGAGTGAGCGTGCGGTGCAGCCCGTCGCGGATGTCACCGGTCTCGAGGCACCGTTCGAGGCGCATCGCAGCGTGGTCGTCGGACGCCGCGACTGGGTCAGGTCCAATGTCGAGCAGATGCGGGTCGCCACCGAGCCAGTGACTGAGATCCTTGCCGGCGACAGCAATCGTGTCGTGCGTGCCGTGGGGTCGCGCGCGACCGCGCTGCAGATGGGCGCGGTCCTGGCATGGTTGTCGGCGAAGGTGCTCGGCCAATACGAGGCATTCGGGGGAGCCGGACGCTTGCTGCTGGTCGCCCCCAACATCGTGCAGGCCGAGCGCCAACTCGACGTGTCGCCGACCGACTTCAGGCTGTGGGTGTGCCTGCACGAGGAGACCCATCGCGTGCAGTTCGGGGCGGTGCCGTGGCTCTCCTCGTACTTCACCGACGAGGTGCACTCCTACCTGAGAGCACTCGACACCGATGCCGGGAGCACGATGTCCCGAGTCGTCGCGGGACTGCGTCGCGGAGCGAAGGGCTCGGGCGGTCTCATCGACCTCGTGCAGACCGAGGAACAGCGCGAGATCCTGGATCGCCTGACGGCGCTGATGTCCCTTCTTGAGGGACACGCGGACGTCGTCATGGATGCGGTGGGCCCGCAGATCGTCCCTTCCGTGGACATCATCCGCGCCCGCTTCAATCACCGACGCCAGACAGCGGGCACCCTCGATGGAGCCCTGCGCCGACTGCTGGGTCTCGACGCCAAACTGCGGCAATACGTCGAAGGGGCGGCCTTCGTCCGCGGTGTTGTCGATGCCGTGGGCATGGAGGGCTTCAACGCCGTGTGGAGCAACCCCGACAACCTGCCGCGCGGCTCCGAGATCGCCGACCCTCGGGCCTGGATCACGCGGGTGCACGGATGAGTCAGGTCGAGGCCGAACTCCGCGTTCAGCGCGCTGTCGAGGCCTGCCTGGCAGACCTTCCCCCGGACGCACCTGTGCTGGTCGCCGTGTCCGGCGGCGCGGACTCGCTCGCGCTCGCGCGGGCCGCCGCGCGCCTGAATCGCCCGATCAGCGTGGGCATCATCGATCATCGCCTGCAGCCGGACTCTGGCGGCGTGGCGCGACGCGCGGCGGAGGTGTGTGCGCACCTGGGCATCGACGGGGTGTACGTCGAAGCCGTCGTCGTCGCCGAGGGGGGCAGCGGACCGGAGGCGGCCGCGCGCGATGCCCGACGCGCGGCCCTCGAGGCGATGGCTGACCGCTTGGGCGCCAGCGTGATCCTGCTCGGGCATACCCGCGACGACCAGGCCGAGACGGTGCTGATGCGCCTGGCCCGTGGATCCGGTGCGCGTGCGCTCGCCGCGATGGCTCCGATCGCGGGGCGCTGGCGTCGGCCGCTCCTGGACATCCCGCGGGATGTCGTGCGCGCGAGTGTCGCCGACCTGCCGACCTGGGAAGATCCGCATAACGCTGATCCGGCGTACGCGCGGACCCGCGTCCGGCATGAGGCGCTCCCCGTGCTCGTCGACGCCCTCGGCCCCGACGTGATCGTCGGTCTATCGAGGTCCGCCCGACTCCTGCGGGATGATGCGGACGCGCTCGATGAACTCGCCTCCCAGGCCGCGCTATCCCTCACGGCGACCGACGGAACCCTCGATGCCGAGGGGCTGCTTCTGCTGCCGCGGGCCCTGCGGACCCGCGTGATCCGGGGAGCGATCCTCGCGGCGGGCAGTCCTGGGTCGGCGCTGACGTCATCGCATATCGAGCGGGTGGAGTCGCTCGTGACGACCTGGCACGGGCAAGGACCGGTTGACCTGCCGGGGGGCCTTGCAGCAGGACGGTCGTATGGAAGGCTGGCGTTCTACCGCGTCCCTCCGGTCGCGGATCGCCGGCGAGTCAACCGCGAGGAGTGAGTGTGGACGCCGATCACGTCCCGTCCGAGATCACCGACGTGCTCATCAGCGAGGAGCAGATCGAGCAGCGCCTGGCTGAGGTGGCTGCTCAGGTGGACGCCGACTACGCCGGTCGCGATCTCCTCCTGGTTGGCGTGCTCAAGGGGGCCACGATCGTCGTCGCGGACTTCATGCGTCACCTCAAGTCCCACGTCACGGTCGATTGGATGGCTGTGTCCTCGTATGGATCCGGCACTCAATCGTCGGGGGTCGTCCGCATTCTTAAGGACCTTGATACCGACATCGAGGGGCGCAATGTGCTGGTCGTCGAGGACATCCTCGACACCGGGCTCACCCTGTCCTGGCTACTCCGCAACCTGCAGTCGCGAGGCGCGGCATCGGTTGAAGTCTTCACCCTCCTGCGCAAGTCGGAGGCGCTCCAGATGCCGGTCGAGCCCAAGTACGTCGGTTTCGACATCCCGAACGTCTTCGTTGTGGGCTACGGCCTGGACTATGCCGAGCGCTACCGCAACCTCCGTCAGGTGAGCGTGCTCGATCCCCGGGTGTACGGCGGCTGACCGGCCACCTCCCCCTCGGCCGGTGTACCGTCGAGTCAACGGAGTGGAATATCCGCCTTTAGCGGTGTGTTGCCGCCTTATCGACGACCAGGGGACACGGACCAGATGAACGCCAAGCGATTCCTGCGCGGGCCACTCTTCTGGATCCTGCTTGCCGTCCTGCTGGTGCTCGTCGGTTCGACCCTCGTCAGTGGCATCGGCGGACCCGAGCGCATCGACACGAGCCAGGCCGTCGCGGATATCCAGGCCAACAGCGTCGAGTCGGCGGTGATCACCGACGGTGACCAGGTGCTCGAGCTCACCCTCAAGGACGGCTCGACGGTCACGAGTCAGTACGTCACCGGTCAGGGCGTCGAGCTCCAGAGATTGCTGCAGGAGAAGGCCGCCGCGGGCCAACTCCCCGGTGGCTACAACGTCATCGTCCCGCAGGACAACATCTTCCTCAGTCTGCTCTTCACTCTCCTGCCCTTCGCGCTGCTCATCCTGCTGCTCTTCTTCTTCATGAGTCAGATGCAAGGCGGCGGCCGCATCATGAACTTCGGCAAGTCCAAGGCCAAGGCCGTCTCCAAAGACATGCCCAAGACGACCTTCGCCGATGTCGCGGGTGCGGACGAGGCGGTCGAGGAACTCGAAGAGATCAAGGAGTTCCTATCCGAGCCTGCGAAGTTCCAGGCTGTAGGCGCCAAGATCCCGAAGGGCGTCCTCCTCTACGGGCCTCCGGGCACCGGCAAGACGTTGCTCGCGAGGGCCGTGGCCGGTGAGGCGGGCGTGCCGTTCTTCTCTATCTCCGGCTCGGACTTCGTCGAGATGTTCGTCGGCGTCGGTGCGAGTCGCGTTCGCGACCTCTTCGAGCAGGCCAAAGCCAATGCTCCCGCGATCATCTTCGTCGACGAGATCGATGCGGTGGGTCGGCATCGAGGCGCCGGGCTCGGCGGCGGGCACGATGAGAGAGAGCAGACTCTCAACCAGATGCTCGTTGAGATGGACGGGTTCGATGTCTCGTCCGGCGTGATCCTCATCGCCGCCACCAACCGGCCCGACATCCTCGATCCGGCTCTCCTGCGTCCCGGACGATTCGATCGTCAGATCGCCGTCGACCGCCCCGATCTCGAGGGCCGCTATGCGATCTTGAGCGTCCACGCGCGCGGCAAGCCGATCGCCGACGGTGTCGACCTGCGTGCGGTTGCACGGCGCACCCCGGGCTTCACCGGAGCTGATCTCGCCAATGTGCTCAATGAGGCGGCGCTGCTGACGGCGCGCACCGGAGGTCAGCTCATCGATGACGATGCGCTCGATGAGGCGATCGACCGCGTCATTGCTGGACCGCAGAAACGCACCCGCGTCATGGACGAGCAGGAGAAGATGATCACGGCGTACCACGAGGGTGGCCACGCTCTCGTTGCCGCTGCTCTGCCTGGAAATGATCCCGTGCACAAGATCACGATCATGCCGCGCGGGCGTGCTCTCGGATACACCATGGTGCTGCCTGATCAGGAGAAGTACTCGACCACCCGCAGTCAGATGCTCAACCAACTCGCCTACATGCTCGGTGGCCGCGCCGCGGAGGAACTGATCTTCCACGACCCGACCACCGGCGCATCCAATGACATTGAGAAGGCGACGGGTCTCGCGCGAGCGATGGTGACGCAGTACGGCATGACCGAGCGGCTTGGTGCGATCAAGTACGGCCAGGAGCAGGGCGAGGTCTTCCTCGGCCGGGATATGGGTCACTCGCGCGATTACTCCGAGGAGGTCGCCGCCGCCATTGACGGCGAGGTGCGCACGCTCATTGAGACGGCGCACCAGGAGGCGTACGACATCCTCGTCAACAACCGGGATGTGCTTGACCGGCTCGTGCTGGAGTTGCTGGAGAAGGAGACCCTCGACAAGGCCGAGGTGGAGGCCATCTTCACCGAGCTGCGGCTGCGCGAGCCTCGCCCGGCGTGGACGGGCTCGTCGCTGCGTCGGCCCGATGTGCGTGGCCCGGTGGCGACGCCTGCTCAACCCGCCAACGGTGCCGTCAACGGCACGGGCAATGCTGGTGCGAACGGCGCAGCGAATGGGCACACTTCGCGGCCCGCACCGAGCGAGGGCATCGCTCACCGACACGAGGAGAGCGAGTGACGACCCGCGGGGACATCACCAAGGTCACCCTCGATCGCGAGCCGCCCGCCCTCGGCCCCTTCGATCGCGAACGGGCTGAAGCGGCGGTCCGGGAGTTGCTCATCGCGGTCGGTGAGGACCCCGATCGCGAGGGGCTGCTGGATACGCCGGCTCGCGTGGCGCGCGCCTACGAGGAGATCTTCTCCGGCATGCGATCGACGGCCGAGGAAGTCCTCACGACGACTTTCGATCTTGGTCACGATGAGCTGGTGATCGTCCGCGACATCGAGGTCTACAGCACCTGTGAACACCACCTCGTCCCCTTCCACGGCGTCGCCCATGTCGGCTACATCCCCGGCAACGATGGCCGCATCACCGGGCTGTCCAAGCTAGCCCGGCTCGTGGACGTCTACGCCAAGCGCCCGCAGGTGCAGGAGCGGCTCACGTCGCAGGTGGCCGATGCGCTCATGCGCATCCTCCAGCCCAAGGGCGCGATCGTCGTCATCTCCTGCGAGCACCTGTGCATGTCTATGCGCGGCGTGCGCAAGCCCGGTGCCCGCACGATGACCAGCGCGGTGCGCGGCGCCCTCACGGACCCGGCCACCCGGGCCGAGGCGATGGCGCTCCTGCGGGAGTAGTGGTGATCACGCCGAGCGGACTGCCCGATGGCCTTCGCGACCTCGGTCGCACGGTGGTCATGGGCATTCTCAATGTCACGCCCGACTCCTTCTCCGATGGAGGTCGCTGGGCGGACACTCAAGCGGCGGTCGACCGGGGGCGGCAGTTGCACGTCGATGGTGCGGACCTGGTCGATGTCGGTGGTGAGTCGACCCGTCCTGGCGCGCAGCGCATCCCGGTCGAAGAGGAATTGGCACGCGTGCTGCCCGTCGTGCAGACGTTGGTCGCCGACGGCGTGCCCGTGAGCATCGACACCATGCGAGCGGCCGTGGCCGAAGCGTGTGTCGACGCAGGCGCCGTCCTCGTCAATGACGTCAGTGGTGGCCGGGCAGATCCGCAGATGCTGCCCTGGCTTGCGACGTGCACCGTGCCCTATGTCGCGATGCACTGGCGTGGTCCCAGCGACGTCATGGAGGAGCTTGCGACATACGACGACGTCGTACGTGATGTCCGCGATGAATTGGGGGCGCGGCTGGACGCTCTGTCAGCGGCCGGCGTCGATCTCGATCGTGTGGTGCTGGACCCGGGCCTGGGCTTCGCTAAGCGATCCGAACACAACTGGCAGTTGCTTCGCGCGATCGATGACCTCGCCGAGCTCGGTCGCCCGCTCCTCATCGGCGCTTCACGCAAGCGATTCCTGGGCGAGGTGCTCGCCGATGCCCGAGGCGAGCCACGTCCCTTCGACGGCCGCGACGCTGCCGGAGATGCGGTCGTTGCCCTCGCCGCCTACGCGGGAGTATGGGGTGTGCGAGTCCATGAGGTCACCGCGAGTCGCGACGCCGTCCTCGTCGCCCAAGCCTGGAGGAACCGACCATGACGGCACTCATCCCTGGACCGGGGCGCGATCTCATCGAGGTGCGGGGTATCCGCGCGCGAGGGCATCACGGCGTTCTCGAAAGCGAGCGGCGAGACGGGCAGCCATTCATTGCCGATGTGATCATCGCGGTGGACACTCGGCGTGCCTCCGGCAGCGATGATCTTCTTGACACGGTTGACTACTCACAGGTGGCCCAGGCGGTGTATGCCGAACTCGCGGGTGAGCCGGTCGATCTGATCGAGACCCTCGCTGAGCGCATCGCATCCCGGTGCCTGGCCTTCGATGGGGTTCAGGCAGTCGAGATCGCGCTCCACAAGCCTGAGGCGCCCGTGGGCGTGCCGGCCAGTGATGTCGTGCTGCGCATCGTGAGAGAACGTTCGTGACGTCGTCGATCCGCCGGGCGGTGCTGTCGGTGGGGTCCAACATGGGTGACCGGCTTGCGCATCTGCAAGGTGCCCTGGATCTCCTGGCGGAGAGGGGGGTCCGCATCCTTGCCGTGTCGTCGGTCTATCGGACCGCGCCCGTCGGGGGCCCTGATCAGGATGACTTCCTCAACGCCATCGCGATCGTCGAGTCGACGCTCACGCCCCATGAATTGCTGGCCGTGTGTTTGGACATCGAGGCCCGGCACGGCCGTGTCCGGGAGGTTCGCTGGGGGCCGCGGACCCTGGATGTCGACGTCATCGATGTCGTCGACTTCGCCGTCGACGATGACGTGCTGACCGTGCCCCACCCCCGAGCCCATGAGCGCGCCTTCGTCTGCGTCCCGTGGCTGGAGGTCGATCCCGAGGCTGCCATCGCCGGACGAGAGATCGCGACGCTGCAACTGGACGCCTCGGGCGTCCACCGGTGCGATGACCTGCGCCTGGTGATCGCACCGGGTGAGCGATGAAGCCGACGCGCTGGGTGCCGCTCGTCGCCATCGCGGCGATTGCGCTGGCGGTCGGCTGGGTGCTTATCGACCTCGTCGAGAGATTTTCGGGTCGCATCCTCGACGTGCCCTGGCTGGCGGCCATCGCGCTGTGGGTGCTCGCGCTCGGGGTGCTCGGCTGGACGATGCTGAGCCGCGGCCGGCTCGGCCATCACTCCGGCCCAGGTCCCGCGACAGTCGGTGTATCGCGGCCATCCGAACGGCGCATGCCACCCCTGGTGGCCGCTCGCACCGCGGCGCTCGCCCTTGCGGCATCGCGCACCGGCGCGCTGATTGGCGGCTTCTATCTCGGTATCGCCCTTGGCCTACTCGGCGTACGGGATACACCCACGGGCGCGTCATCTCTGGCCGCTGCGGGTGCCAGCGTGGCCGCATGCGTCGTGCTCGTCGCCGCCGCACTGTGGCTGGAGCACCTGTGTCGCCTCCGCGACGACGACGAGGTGGGGTAGGGGACCGCTAGTGCTGGTGGTCGCGGATATAGGTCGCGAACCTCGCACGCAGGAGTGCCTCGGAGTCCGGGTCCAGCTCGAGATGCTTGCCGAACATCTCGCGGAAGGCCTTGATCGACTCGATGATCGTGCCGCCGGTAGAGCCGAGATCGCCGCCCTCGCCCTGGATCGCCACCATGCCCGGCATGTGCGAGAAGACATCGGAGAAGAAACCAATGTCCAGGCGATGCTCGGCGATGTGGAACGCCCTGTCGCGGAGTTCGTCGAAGGGCAGGTCCTCGAGGACAACGTCATCGGACATGGCCCGACCCTATCCCCGCGGCGCAGCGGGTGGACCTAGTGGTCGAGGTCGCCGGCGACGAAGAGGAACGACCCGACGGCAGCGGGGAGATCCACGAGCCGGGTGCCAGGCAGGGCGGCGCCCATAGCCTGGACATTCGCGTACGACGCCGTGCGCAGGCGGACGCGCCATGGCGTGGTCTCGCCGGTCGACACGACGAAGGCCCCGCTGGGTCCCATCGCGGACTCCAGACAGGAGTAGGCCTCGCCCTCCGGCGCCCTCACCACCTTGGGTAGGCGCACATCGATGTCACCACCGGGCACGCGCGACCAGAGGGCGGCAATGACGTCGAGGTCGGCGATGACCTGATCGGCGAGCACGTGGTAGCGCGCGCGAGCATCACCATCGCGTGAGCACGCCACGGCGATGGCATCCGCGACCTCGGCGTAGGCGAGGGTCGGTGCATCGCGGCGGAGATCCTCATCCAGACCACTGGCTCGAGCCACGGGACCGCCGACGGCCCAGCGGGTCGCCTCCTCCGTGGACAGTACGGCGATCCCCTCGGGGATCGTCACGTCAATCGCTTCGCGGATGGCGGGCATCTGGTCTTGCGTGGTGATGATCGCGTCGGAGATGCGCGCACCCCAGTCGGCGGGCGCATCGTGCGCGAGGCCCCCGACCCGAGCGATCATGGGATGCACGCGACCACCGCTGATGCCCTCGAGGCAGTCCAGCCATGCCTCACGTGCGGTGATGCCCGGCGGGCCGGCAAAGCCGCCCCTGTCGGGCTTGCCCGGCGTACCTCGTGGTGGCAGCGTCGCCGCGCCGGCGAGCAGCAGCAGGGCGGCAGAAGCCCGGCTTATCTCGCAGAGCAGGGTTCGCAGCCAGACGGCTCGAGGTGGCACCTCGATGCCGAGGAGTTCCTCGATCGCGACGGCGAGCGCGATCTCCGAGACCGCCGCTCCGAGCCAGTCATGGCGATTGGCCAGCATGAGCGCCTGCCTGTAGTCGCGCGCCTCGAGCAGCTTCTCCGTGCCCCGATGCAGCAGGCCAGGCTCGGGGGTTGCCGCGACGACCCGATCCCCCTCGGTCCGGCAGGCGATGCGCAGGGCACCGTGGCCCGACGGGTGGAGGTCTCCGAGGTCGAGGGTGAGATCAGCGGGCGCCAGCCCGGTGCCGACCGTCGTCTCCTCCACGCCGGCAGCATGCCACGACGCTCTGGGGGAGTGCGCCTGCCAGAGTGGTGGCATGTCCTTCGGCGGCGATCCCTTCACGGCTCCCGGGTCGGTCGGGGGCGGCTCCTCCGATGGTGCTGGCGGCTCTGGTTGGGTGCCCGTCTCGCCTCGGCTGGCCACGGCGCGACGCATCACGCTGCTGCTGGGGTACCTGCTGGTTATCGCCGGCGGCGTTGGCATCGCGATCAGTCCGCTCGCCATTGGCTGGCTCGTCGCCTACGCCGTCGTCGCCCTGACTGCGCTCGTGTGGATCTGGTGGATCATCGGCCGCCGTGTGCGTTCCTTCGGCTACGCCGAGCGCGACAATGACCTTCTCGTGGTGAGCGGCATCCTCATCCGGCGCCTGGTGATCGTGCCCTATGGACGCATGCAGATGGTCGACCTCACCGCGGGTCCCATCGACAGATGGTTGGGAATCTCCACCGTGCAGCTTCACACCGCCGCCGCGACCACCGATGCGACGATCCCCGGTCTCCTTCCCGCGGACGCTGTCGCACTGCGCGATCGCCTGGCCGCCCGCGGCGAGCAGAGGAACGCCGGTCTGTGACACCTCGGCGCACCAATCCCCTGAGTCCGCTCATCCAGGCGGCCCCCGCCCTACCGGCCGCGGCGGTCTTCCTGCTCGGCCCCGGCGCGGGGATGATCAGCCGCGGGGGCGCCAGCGTGATCGCGCTCGCCATCGCAGGAGCGATCATCGGCTACGCGGTGTTCGTCGGTGCAGCGTGGCTGCTGTGGTGGCGCAGGACCTACTGGATCGACGATGACGGTGACCTTCGACTCGACTCGGGCCTGATTCAAAGGTCCGCTCGGCGCCTGCAACTGTCGCGGTTGCAGAGCGTCGATGTCGTCGCCCCCTTCCTCGCCCGGCTCGTTGGACTGGTCGAGCTCCGCGTCGAGGTGGCTGGCGCGGGCGACTCACGCATCGTGTTGCGCTACCTGACGCGCGCGGACGCGGAGGCCCTGCGGACACGCGTGCTGGCCGCATCCCAGCAGGCAGACTCGATCGAGCCCGGTGCACACTCGCCTGTCGATCCCCTCGCACTTGTCCCGTCGGGTCGGCTGATGGCATCGCTGCTGCTCCGTTCGGTTACGGCGGCGCTCCTTCTCGTCACCGCGGTGCTCCTGGTCATGACGATTGCCACGCAGGGCCCGGCAGGGCTCATCCTGGTCGCGGTCACGGGCGGCCTACCGATCCTTTCGGTCGCCACGGAGTTCCTCGCCAACTACGGCTTCCGCGTCGACCGGACGTCCCAGGGGCTGCGGATCCGACGAGGCCTCGTCTCGACTCAGGCGCGCACGATCCCCCCCGACCGCGTCCACGCGATCGCCATCGTGTCGCCGCTGTTGTGGCGGCGATGGCACTGGGTGCGCGTCACCGTCACCATCGCGGGAGTAGAGGCCGACCAGGCTCGCCCCGATGTACTCATCCCTGTCGCTCCTCGTGCCGAAGCGCTGCGCCTCGTCGCCGAGGTCCTTCCCGGGGTCGACATCGACGGGCTGCCCTTCGAGAGTGCGCCTCGGAGCGCGCGGTGGCGCGCGCCGTGGTCCTGGCGCTTCCTCGCCTGTGCGATCACCCCGGAGGTGATTGCTGCACGATCGGGGCGGCTCACCCGCAGGATCTCCCTCGCGCTGCACGCTCGCGTGCAGTCGGTGCGCGTGAGCGAGGGTCTGTGGGAACGCCGGTTGGGACTGGCGACGCTGCACGCCGACACGGCGCCCGGACCGGTCGACGTGGCTGCCCGGCATCTGTCGATGGCCCAGGTCGACACCCTGGCCGCTCGCGAGGTGGTCGAAATGCGCAGGGCCCGACACCAGTGATGCCGCACGATCATCGGGATGGCCTGCCGTGGGCACGGGCATGGCAGGCCGCCTCGCGCGAATTCTGGGCCACGTCGCTGCCGAGCGAGCACTTCCGCACATCTGCCGGGCCCGGGGTGGCGCAACGTGTCGCGGACATCATCCGGGCGACCGATGCTCGGCTCGGCCATCCTGCTGAACTGACCATCGCCGATATCGGGTGCGGCGATGGCGCGCTTCTCTCGCTCGTGCAGGAGCACTGTCCTGATCTTGAAGGTCGGACGCGGTGGATCGGCATCGATCTTCGCCCCTTCACTCGCCCGGGCGTGGAATCCATAACGGCGATGTGTCCGACGCAGATCCCGGGCGCACCATTCGTCGGGGTGGTCATGGCCCATGAGTGGCTCGATGAACTGCCCTGCGATGTGGTCGAACGCGATACGAACGGTGTCGACCGCATCGTGCTGGTCGATCGCGATGGATGCGAAGTCCTCGGTCCGGCGCTCTCTGACGCGGCTGCCTGCGCGCGAGTGGGTGTCGATGCCGCCGCAGCCCGTGAGTGGCTCGATCGCTGGTGGTCTCTCCGCGATCCGGGTGATCGAGCGGAGATCGGGTGGCGCCGGGATCGCGCGTGGTCGTGGATGGGAAGCCTGCTCGAGCGCGGCACGGCCCTTGTCACGGACTACGGGCACGACCGCCACTCGCGCCGGGAGGCGGATCGGCACGGGACCTTGGTCGCGTATCGGGGTGGTCACGTGGTCGCGCCGGTGCCTGACGGCACCTGCGGTGTGACCGCGCATGTCGCTCTGGACGCGTGCGCACAGGCTCTCCCCGGCACCGTGCACACCACCCAGCGCGATGAGATCCCGCGAGCGCAGCTGTCCGACACCATCGATGCACGTGATGTCGCGGTGTACTTCGACACCCTGCGAGTGCGCGACCGGTCGCGCCTCGGTGACATCGGATGGCTGCGATGGGAGCGATGAGCGCAGCGTCTACCCTTCAGGTGTGGTCATGCCACCTCCGCGATTGCGCGTCGGCGTCATCGGCACCGGACGTGCTGGTGCGGTGATCGGCGCTGCGCTGCGACGTGCCGGGCACGACGTCGTCGCGTGCAGTGCTCGCGGCGACATCTCCCGCGTCCGCGCCGAGGCCCTCTTGCCCGGCGTTCCGATCGTGGACCCGCGCGAGGTGGCGCGAGCCTGTGACCTCCTGGTGCTGGCTGTGCCCGACGATGCCCTTCCGGGGCTCGTCGATTCGCTGGAGGCGGATGTCCATCCGGGTCAGATCGTCATGCACCTCTCCGGTCGCCACGGCCTTGCCGTGCTCGGCTCGTTGTCGGGAATCATCCCCATCGCCGCACACCCGGTCATGACGTTCACGGGCACGAGCCTGGACCTCGATCGCCTCGATGACTGCCCGTTCGGCGTGACGGCGACGGGCGCTGGCGAGTCGATCGCCGCTGCCCTGGTGATGGAGATGGGCGGCGATCCCGTGACGGTGGCCGATGAGCGCCGCACGCTCTATCACGCGGCCTTGGCTCACGGTGCCAATCACCTCGTGACCCTCGTCGCGCAGACGATGGAGCTGTTGGCGGCTGCCGGTGTGGCCGAACCTGAGCGCGTTGCTCGGCCTCTGCTTACCGCGGCGCTCGACAATGCGCTGCGCGAGGGGGATCGGGCCCTCACCGGACCCGTCGCGCGCGGCGATCACGCGACCGTGCGTGCACATGTGGATGTCATGCCCGCCGCGGATGTCGAGCGCACCTACCGGTCCCTTGCACTGGCGACGGTCGACCGCGCCGTGGCAGCGGGCACGTTGAGTACGACGGACGCCGATGCTCTCCGCACGATCCTGTCGGAGGGTGAGTCGTGACGACACTGATCAGTACGCGGGAAGAGTTGGACGCGGCCCTCGCGGAGACCGCACCAACCGCGGTCGTCATGACGATGGGAGCCCTGCACGAGGGGCATGCCGAGCTCATGCGCGAGGCTCGACGTCGCCTGGCCGAGGGTGGACGGCTGATCGTCACCGACTTCGTCAATCCGACGCAGTTCGGTGCGGGGGAGGACTTCGACCGTTATCCGCGCACCCTCGACGCCGATGTCGCCATCTGCGAGCGCAACGGCGTCGACATCGTCTTCGCTCCCTCTGTCGACGAGGTCTACGGCAATGCCGGGCTCGGGATCACGGTCGACCCTGGACCCCGCGGGGACATCCTGGAGGGTGCGAGCCGACCCGGGCACTTCGCCGGAGTCCTCACCGTCGTGGCCAAACTGCTGCACATCACCCGCCCCCACATCGCCCTTTTCGGAGAGAAGGACTACCAGCAGCTCGTCCTCATCCGCGACATGGTCGCGGCACTGGACTTCCCGGTGGAGGTCGTCGGCGTACCCACGGTGCGCGAGTCCGACGGACTGGCGATGAGTAGCCGCAACCGATATCTCTCCGACGACGCGCGCGCGTGCGCTGCAGCTATCCCGCAAGCGCTCGCTGCCGGACAGGCCGCAGCCGGCGACGGGGTCGAGGCGGTCGTCGCGGCCGTCCGCGCTGTGATGGGTGCGCCGCACATCGATATCGACTACGTCGCGGTCACCGACGAATCCCTGAACGACCCTTCTCTGGGTCGCTCCGGTCGCCTGCTCGTGGCCGTCACGATCGACGGGACGCGACTGATCGACAACGTTCCCGTGCAGTGGGAGCAGGCACAGTGATGACATCGCTCACGGCTCCAACTCCAGGGTGGACGGCCGCTGCGGACGTGGTCATCGTCGGCTCGGGCGTGGCAGGGCTCACCGCGGCACTTCACGCGCGGCGTACCGGTCGAACCGTCCTTCTCGTCACCAAGGGACGCGTCGAGGAGGGCTCCACCCGATGGGCCCAGGGCGGCATCGCAGCGGCACTCGCTGACGACGACACTCCTGAGGAGCACCTGCACGACACCCTGGTCGCCGGGGCAGGGCTCTGCGACGTTGATGCGGTCACCGCGCTGGTCACCGAGGGTCCGGAATGCGTGCGCAATCTCATCGGACTCGGTGCGCACTTCGATCTCGACGCCGCTGGCGGACTCGCACTCACGCGTGAGGGTGGTCACCATCGCGATCGCATCGCGCACGCGGGTGGAGATGCGACCGGCGCCGAGATCTCCCGAGCCCTCGTAGCGGCCGTCGCGCTCGACCCGGGTATCGAGCTCATCGAGGGGGCCCTCGTGCTCGATCTGCTCCGTGATGCTGATGGCGGGGCTCAGGGCGTCACCCTTCACGTCATGGGCCAGGGTCAGCGCGACGGTGTCGGCGCAGCACTCGCTCCCATCGTCGTGCTCGCCACAGGCGGCTTCGGGCAGGTCTTCGCCCAGACGACGAATCCAGCGGTGGCGACAGGCGATGGGGTCGCGCTCGCCCTGCGAGCGGGTGCCGAGGTCGCCGACCTGGAGTTCGTGCAGTTCCACCCCACCGTCATGTGGCTCGGACCGCGTGCGCGCGGACAGCAGCCCCTGGTGTCTGAGGCGGTACGTGGCGAGGGCGCGCATCTTCTCGACGCCGCGGGCGAACGATTCATGATCGACGTCCATCCCATGGCCGAACTCGCGCCGCGCGATGTCGTCGCACGCGCCATCAAGCGTCGGATGATGGAGACCGGCGAGCCTCATGTCTGGCTCGATGCGCGGATGTTCGGTGACCGGATGTGGGAGGAGCGCTTCCCCACGATCCTCGCCTCGTGTCGTGCGCACGGCTTCGACCCCGTGACCGAACTCATCCCTGTGGCCCCTGCCTCGCACTACGCATCGGGCGGTGTCCTCACGGATCTGGACGGCAGGACGTCGATCCCCGGGCTCTTCGCCTGCGGCGAGGTGGCCTGCACCGGGGTGCACGGCGCCAATCGGCTGGCGTCGAACTCATTGCTCGAAGGGCTCGTCTTCGCCGCACGTATCGGCCAGGCCCTGGCGGGGGATACGAGGACCGCGCGTCCGGCCCCACCGCTGTCATCTGATGCGCCCCTCATCTCAGGCTCGGAGCGTCGCAGGCTGCAGCAGGCGATGAGTGATGACGTGAGCGTGATCAGGAGCGCGGAGTCACTGGCTCGCGTGCGCCACGTGCTCACGGATCTGGCCAGCGGCGCAAAGGGCGTGCCGTGCACCGATGACTGGGAGACCACCAATTTGCACACGGTGGCTCAGGTCCTCGTGGCGCACGCCCGCATGCGCGAGGAGACCCGAGGATCTCACTGGCGCGAGGACTTCCCCGAGCGCGACGACGAAAGGTGGCGTGTCAGGCTCGTCTCGCACCTGACGGAGTACGGCGATATCGACTCCAGGCACATGCCTGTCCAGGGAGGCCTGACCCATGGAGCCCACTGAGGCCCTTGTCGAAGCGGGTCTGGAGCCCGCATCTGTGCTCGACCTCGTCGATCGTGCGATTGCGGAGGACCTTGACGGTGGGGTCGACGTCACCTCCGTCGCCACGGTTAACCCCGAAGCCCGTGGCACGCTCGACCTCGTCGCTCGCGCTGCGGGGGTCATCGCGGGGGCTCCGGTCGCGGCCGCTGCACTCGTGCGCGCATCCGAGGGCCGGGTGACGTGCACGTGGATCGGGGACGGCACTCACGTGCGTCCCGGTGACGTTGTCGTCTCGGCGACCGGGCCGACGCGTGATCTCCTGCTCGGCGAACGGACGGCACTCAACCTCCTTTGCCACCTGTCGGGCGTCGCCACCGCCACCAGTCGCTGGGTCGACGCACTCGGCGACTCCACGACCCGGGTACGTGACACCCGCAAGACCACGCCGGGTATGAGACGCCTGGAGAAGTACGCCGTGCGCTGCGGCGGGGGCGTCAACCACCGCATGTCCCTGTCCGACGCCGCCCTGGTCAAGGACAACCACGTCGTGGCTGCCGGTGGCGTCGCAGCAGCGTTCGCACGAGTGCGCGAGGAGTTTCCCGGTATCGCCGTCGAAGTCGAGGTCGACTCGCTGGACCAACTGGACGAGGTCCTGGATGCTGGTGCCGACCTGGTCCTGCTCGACAACTTCACGCCCGACCAGATGCGCGAAGCAGTACGCCGCACCGCGGGGCGAGCTCAGCTGGAGGCGTCGGGCGGCCTAACCCTGGCGGACGCCCCGGCCGTGGGTGCCACCGGCGTCGACTTCGTCGCCGTGGGAGCCTTGACCCACTCCGCGCCGGTGCTCGACATCGGTGCCGATCTGCGGGAGGCGCAGTGACGCTGCTGGCGATCGATGTCGGCAACACCAATACCGTTCTCGGCCTGTTCGAGGGCGAGGATCTTGTCCGGTCGTGGCGCATCAAGACCGATGCGCGAGCCACGGCCGATGAGATGGCACTGGTCTTCCGTGGCCTGCTCGAAGGCGCGCCCGCGCTCACCGGCATCGCCCTGTGCTCCACCGTCCCCTCGGTGCTCCGTGAGATGCGCCAGATGCTCACGATGTACCAAGGCGACGTTCCCACGGTGATCGTCGAGCCAGGCACCAAGACCGGCGTCCCTGTGCTCACCGACAACCCCAAGGAAGTCGGCGCGGATCGGATCGTCAACACGATTGCAGCCCATCGCGTGTACGGCGGCCCGTCGATCGTCGTCGACTTCGGCACCTCAACCAACCTCGACGTCGTCTCCGCCCAGGGCGAATTCCTCGGGGGTGCCCTGGCGCCGGGCATCGAGATCTCGCTCGAGGCGCTCGCGGCCCGAGCCGCCCAACTGCGCAAGGTGGAACTCGTGCGCCCGCGGTCGGCCATCGGCAAGAACACGGTCGAGGCACTCCAGGCGGGAGCCCTCTATGGATTCGCCGGTCAGGTGGACGGCCTCGTGCGCCGGATCGAGGACGAGATCGGACCGGTGCAGGCCGTCATCGCCACCGGCGGCCTCGCCCCCATCGTGGTCCCGGAGTCCGAGACGATCACGCACCACGATCCGGACCTCACTCTCATCGGCCTGCGCCTGGTGTTCGAGAAGAACATCGACTGACTAACCTTGCGCCCGTGACGGACCACGAGGCCGAGGAGCAGGCAGACGACCTGCCCGAGCAGATGCGCGTGCGTCGGGATAAGCGTGATCGGCTGATCTCCAGCGGTCGGGAGCCCTACGCCGTCAGACTTCCCGTCACCCACTCGCTCGCCCAGGTCCGTGCGGCCTACCCGGATCTCGACATCGACGTAGCCACGGGCGACCGGGTCGGGGTTGCGGGCCGGGTCATCTTCCAGCGCAACACCGGCAAGCTCTGTTTCGCCACCCTGCGCTCCGGTGACGGCACCGAACTCCAGGCGATGCTGTCGCTGGCGTCGGTAGGCGAGGAGTCGCTCGAGGAGTGGAAGCAACTCGTCGACATCGGCGACCACGTCTTCATCTCCGGCGAGGTCATCACGTCCAAGAGGGGCGAGTTGTCGGTGCTGGCCGACGACTGGCG
This sequence comes from Actinomycetota bacterium, assembly GCA_041164085.1. Lineage (GTDB taxonomy): Bacteria > Actinomycetota > Actinomycetes > S36-B12 > S36-B12 > Mxb001. The sequence continues at coordinate 3,021 of JBEAQC010000106.1, read as the reverse complement.
CATGGCGACCAAGGCCCTGCGCCCGCTTCCCGTCGCGCACAAGCCGCTGACGGAGGAGACGAGGGTGCGACAGCGGTACGTCGACCTCATCGTCAGGCCCGAGGCGCGCGAGATGGCGCGCATGCGGGTCATCGCGGAAGCGAGCGTCCGCACCAGCCTCGCCCAGCGTGGCTTCCTCGAGATCGAGACACCGATCCTGCAGACGCAGCAGGGTGGCGCTGCCGCGCGGCCGTTCGTCACGCGTTCTCATGCACTCGACACGGAGCTCTACCTCCGCATTGCCCCCGAACTCTTCCTCAAGCGCGCGCTGGTCGGCGGTCTCGAACGCGTCTTCGAGATCAATCGCAACTTCCGCAATGAAGGTGTCGACTCCACTCACTCGCCCGAGTACGTCGCCCTCGAGTTCTACGCCGCCTACACCGACTATCGCGATGTCGCTCGCATCACTCGCGAGATCATCCAGGAGGCAGCGATCGCGACGACCGGTGGCCTTGAGGTCACCCATGCGGACGGCAGCGTCCACGACCTGTCGGGCGTCTGGCCCGAGATCGACTTCTACGGATCGGTGTCCGCCGCCGTTGGCCGCGAGATCACGCCGGCGACGTCGATTGATGAACTCGCCGGGCTGTGCCGCGCGGTGGAGATCGAGCCCCAGGCCCACTGGGTGGCGGGCAAGTACGTCGAGGAACTGCTCGACCACTACGTCATCCCGACCCTGGATCGACCGACGTTCGTCATGGACTACCCCGAGGACACCTCCCCGCTGACCCGGGCGCATCCGGGGCGCCCCGGCGTGGTCGAGAAGTGGGACCTCTATATCGATGGCTACGAGCAGGGCACGGGATATTCCGAGCTCGCTGATCCGGTGATTCAGCGGGAGCGGCTGGTCGCCCAGGCAGCTCTCGCCGATCGCGGTGACGACGAGGCCATGCCCCTCGATGAGGACTTCCTGCGTGCGCTCGAGATCGGCATGCCCCCGGCGGGCGGGGTCGGTGTCGGGATCGATCGGCTCCTGATGACGCTCACCGGCCGCGGGATCCGCGACACGATCCTCTTCCCCCTCGTGAAGCCCGAGCGATGAGCACCCTCCATGTGCGGGCGGCGCAGACCCGCGACGTCAACTCCATTCGCGCCCTGGTCAGCCACTACACCGAAGACGGGCGTCTGCTGGCCAAGGCTCCCGTGACCCTCTACGAGGATGTCCAGGAATTCGTGGTCGCCGAAGTGGATGGCCGCGTGGTGGGCTGCGGTGCGCTGCACGTGATGTGGGAGGACCTGGGGGAGGTCCGCACCCTGGCGGTCGATCCAGCGCTGACCGGCCAGGGCATTGGTGGACGGCTCCTCGATGAGTTGATCGAGCGGGCCCGCGGGCTCGGTCTGGTGCGGCTGTTCTGCCTCACGTTCGAGGTCGCGTTCTTCTCCAGCCGTGGCTTCGCTGAGATCGATGGCAGCCCCGTGGATCACCAGGTCTTCGAGCAACTGCTCCAGAGTTACGACGAGGGCGTCGCGGAGTTCTTGGACCTCGAGCGCGTCAAGCCGAATACCCTCGGCAACCACCGGATGCTTATGCTGCTGCGGTGAAGCTCGCCGCCGCCACTGCCGCTGTCGCCCTAGCTGCGACATTCATCGGTGTCGCACCTCCCGCAAGCAGCGCCCCGTCGCGACCGCTCGAGGGTGTCGTCATTGCCCTCGATCCGGGGCATCAGCTCGGCAATTCCAACCCGCGTTTCGCCAAGCAGATGTCGCAGACGCGTTTCAACGGCTCCATCACGAAGGGGTGCAACACCACCGGCACGGCCACCAACGGCGGCTATGCCGAGTCGACCTTCAACTGGCGGGTGTCCCGCTATCTCGAAGGTCGGCTGATCGCCCTCGGAGCGACCGTGCGCAAGACGCGGTCCAACAACTCCTACAACTCGTGGGGTCCGTGCGTGTGGGACAGAGGCGCCTTCGGTGCGCAGGTCGATGCTGACCTGCTGCTGTCGATCCACGCGGACGGGGCTGCTCCTAGCGGATCGGGCTTCTACGTCATGCTGCCCGCGACCATCTCCGGGTGGACCGATGACATTGCCAAGCCGAGTGCGCGCATGGGTAAGCGATTCATCCAGGGAATGGCCAATGCGGGAGCCCCCCGCTCGAACTACATCTCCGGTCAGACCCTGGTCACCCGTGACATCTCCACCCTCAACTTCTCCGACGTCCCGGCGATCCTCGTCGAGTTGGGCAACATGAGGAACTCCTCTGATGCCGCCCGGATGACCTCTCGCGAGGGCCAGAAGCAGTACGCCGACTGGCTCGTCGCGGGGATTCGTGCAGCACTGAGGCGCTAGCGAACCACGCGCAGGCGGATGCGCGCCGTGGCAGTCGATCCAGTGGAGTCGGTGCCGGTGACGACGTACGTCGTGCGCTTGGCCAGCTTCGTCGGGGAACCCAGGATCGATCCGTGGGCCCGCGAGAACCAGATGCCGTCCCGCGCTCGCTTGCGTGAGGTCGGGAGTCTGGGGCTCACGGAGTAGACGACCGGACCTGTGAGTCCAGTGGAGCTGAGCCGCGCGGTCCTGAAGCGCTCGCCCTTACGGGCCGTGACCTGCTGCTTCGTCGGGAGCAGCAACACCCGATCACTCCACGCGCCGTCTGGTCGCAATGCCACGCGCAGCGTGTGGATCGACGTGCCAGACACCAGGGGGTTGCCCTTGCCGGCGTTGTCGAAGGTGTCGCTGTAGGGCATGCCGTAGGCGTTGCCCACACGCCAGATCGACTCCGCGTACGCGTTCCAGCGCGGGTGAGCAGCGATGGTCGGCGTGATCGGCCATGCGCTGGAAAACGCCTTTGCCTGTCCGCGATCCCATGACGTCGTGACCCATCCGGCGTCACCAGGGAGCGATCCCCAGTAGCCGTAAGCGAAGGAAACGATGAAGTCGCGGTAGACGGCGTTGTAGAGGTCATTGCCGGCCGCAATGGCGCCTCCCTGGAGGAAGGCGTTGTCCTGCATGTAGACGGCACGTGAGGTGACCGGCCCGG
>JBEAQC010000105.1:0-3650 GCA_041164085.1 Actinomycetota bacterium | reverse complement strand
GGGCGTCCACCTTCTTGAGCAGGTGGTCGTCCACGAAGGGACCCTTCTTCAAGCTCCTGGGCACTGTCGTCTCCTAGCGCTTCTTGCCGGTCTTGCGTCGACGGACGATGAACTTGTCGCTCGGCTTCTTGGCCTTGCGGGTGCGACCCTCGGGCTTGCCCTTCGGGTTAACCGGGTGACGTCCACCGGACGTCTTGCCCTCGCCACCGCCGTGCGGGTGGTCGACGGGGTTCATGGCCACGCCGCGCACCGTCGGGCGCCGACCCTTCCAGCGCATGCGGCCAGCCTTGCCCCAGTTGATGTTGGACTGCTCGGCGTTGCCCACCTCGCCCACGGTTGCGCGGGAGCGCAGGTCGACGTTGCGGATTTCGCCCGAGGGCATACGGAGCTGGGCGTAGGGACCGTCCTTGGCGACGAGCTGGACGCTGGCACCGGCGGAGCGGGCGATCTTGGCGCCTCCACCCGGACGGATCTCGACGGCGTGAATCACGGTGCCGACGGGGATATTGCGCAGCGGGAGGTTGTTGCCAGGCTTGATGTCCGCCGACGGCCCCGTCTCCACGGTGTCACCCTGATTGAGCTTGTTGGGGGCGAGGATGTAGCGCTTCTCACCGTCAGCGAAGTGCAGCAGGGCGATGCGCGCGGTCCGATTGGGGTCGTACTCGATGTGAGCGACCTTGGCGGGCACGCCGTCCTTGTCGGCACGACGGAAGTCGATGACGCGGTAGGCGCGCTTGTGGCCGCCGCCCTGGTGGCGCGTGGTGATGCGCCCCTGGTTGTTGCGTCCGCCCTTGTTGGGCAGCGGGCGCACGAGGGACTTCTCCGGCGTGGAGCGCGTGATCTCGACGAAGTCGGCCACGCTCGCGCCACGACGACCCGGAGTCGTCGGCTTGAACTTGCGGATTCCCATGGTCTCGTCCCTCGCCCTAGCTAACCGGTCCGCCGAAGATGTCGATGCGATCGCCCTGCGCGACGGAGACAATGGCGCGCTTCGTAGCCGCCCGTCGTCCGAAGCCGCGCCGAGTGCGCACCCGCTTGCCCTCGCGGTTCATGGTGTTGACCGATGTCACGCGCACGCCGAAGACCTGCTCGACCGCGATCTTGATCTGGGTCTTGTTGGCGTCCGGCGCAACGATGAAGGTGTATTTGTTCTCGTCGAGGAGGCCGTAGCTCTTCTCTGAGATGACAGGAGCGAGGAGTACGTCGCGGGGATCGTTGACCCTCATGCCGAGACCTCCGATTCGGTCGCGACGGCCTTCGCGCTGCGACCCTTGACGGGGCCGCTCACGAAGGTGTCGAAGGCTTCCTTGGTGAAGATGACGTCGTCGGTCACGAGGACGTCGTAGGTGTTGAGCTGATCCGGTGCCACCACCCGCACGTTGGGGAGGTTGCGGACGCTGAGCCACGATGCGACATCGTCGCGCTCCACGACCACGAGCAGGTTGGGGCGCTCGGTGATCTCGAGGAGCAGCGACTCCGCACGCTTGGTCGACGGCTCATCGCCCTCGACGAGGCCGGTGACGACGTGGATACGACCCTCGCGGGCGCGATCGGAGAGGGCTCCGCGCAGGGCAGCGGCCTTCATCTTCTTCGGTGTCCGCTGGTCGTAGGAGCGAGGCGTCGGGCCGTGCACGGTGCCGCCACCCGCGAACTGAGGCGCACGAGTCGAGCCCTGACGGGCACGACCGGTGCCCTTCTGCTTATAGGGCTTGCGGCCGCCGCCGCTGACCTCACCGCGCGTCTTGGTGTCATGCGAGCCCTGGCGCGCGGCCGCGAGCTGGGCGACGACGACCTGGTGAATGAGGGGGACGTTGACCTGAACGTCGAAGATCTCGGCGGGCAGATCGACGTCGCCGTCTGCCTTGCCGGCGGGAGTGAGCACCTTCACCGAGGTCATGAGGACACCGCCTTGGACGTCGTGCGGACGAAAACGAGCCCGCCCTTGGGCCCGGGGACCGCGCCCTTGATGAGCAGCAGACCACGCTCGGGATCGACCGCGTGGACCTTCAGCCCCTGGGTGGTGTGGCGCACCGTGCCCATGCGGCCGGCCATGCGCAGGCCCTTGAACACGCGTCCGGGGGTCGCACAAGCGCCAATGGAGCCCGGCTTGCGGTGATTGCGGTGGGCGCCGTGGGAGGCGCCGACACCTGAGAAGCCATGGCGCTTCATCGTGCCGGCGAAGCCCTTGCCCTTGGTGGTCGCGGTCACGTCCACAACCTCGCCTGCGGCGAAGGCATCAGCCCCCACCTCCTGGCCGAGGGTGTAGTCGGTCGCGTCGGAGGTGCGCAGCTCGACGAGGTGGCGTCGCGGGGCGACACCGGCCTTGGCGAAGTGGCCAGCCTCGGGCTTGTTGACCCGGCGAGGGTCGACGGCACCGAAGCCGAGCTGCACGGCGGAGTAGCCGTCGTGATCGGGGGTGCGCACCTGCGTCACGACGCAGGGCCCCGCCTTCACGACGGTGACCGGGACGACACGGTTGTTGTCATCCCACACCTGGGTCATGCCGAGCTTCTGCCCGAGCACGCCCTTGACTGTCCTGTCCATCGTCATCGTCCTAGAGCTTGATCTCGATGTCGACGCCGGCCGGGAGGTCCAGGCGCATGAGCGAGTCGACGGTCTTGGGCGTGGGGTCGAGGATGTCGATCAGGCGCTTGTGGGTGCGCATCTCGAAGTGCTCTCGACTGTCCTTGTACTTGTGGGGCGACCGGATGACGCAGTAGACGTTCTTCTCGGTCGGCAGCGGCACCGGGCCCGCGACCTGCGCACCGGTGCGAGTCACCGTGTCGACGATCTTGCGCGCCGACGAGTCGATGACCTCGTGGTCGTAGGCCTTGAGCCGGATTCGGATCTTCTGTCCCGCCATGTGGCTTCCTTCGTGAGTCCGTGCCGCTGTATGTCGTGGATGGTGCCGGGGTCAAGCTTCGGGGGAGGCCTGAGGCCTCCCCCGAAGTCGACTACTTGAGGATCTTGGTGACGCGGCCAGCGCCGACGGTGCGGCCGCCCTCGCGGATAGCGAAGCGCAGGCCGTCCTCCATGGCGATGGGCTGGATGAGATCGACCTTCATCTCGGTGTTGTCGCCAGGCATGACCATGTCCTTGCCGTCGGGCAGGTGCACAACGCCGGTGACGTCCGTGGTCCGGAAGTAGAACTGCGGACGGTAGTTGTCGAAGAACGGCGTGTGACGGCCACCCTCGTCCTTGCTCAGGATGTAGACCTGGGCCTCGAACTCGGTGTGCGGGGTGATCGAGCCGGGCTTGCACACGACCTGGCCGCGCTCGACGTCCTCGCGCTTGGTGCCACGCAGGAGCAGACCGACGTTCTCGCCCGCCTGGCCCTCGTCGAGGAGCTTGCGGAACATCTCGACGCCGGTGACGGTCGTCTTGGTCGACTCCGGACGGATGCCGACGATCTCGACCTCCTCATTGACCTTGACGATGCCGCGCTCAATACGGCCGGTCACCACGGTGCCGCGGCCGGTGATAGTGAAGACGTCCTCGACGGGCATGAGGAACGGCTTGTCGATCTCACGCTCGGGGGTCGCGATGTAGCTGTCCACGGCGCCCATGAGCTCCATGATCGAGTCGGCCCACTTCTCGTCGCCGTTGAGCGCCGGGAAGGCGGCCACGCGCACCACGGGGATGTCGTCGCC
>JBEAQC010000104.1:0-2644 GCA_041164085.1 Actinomycetota bacterium | reverse complement strand
GAGCTCGCCGGACCGAGGCCGACACTGCGCAGCTCGGTGCGGGATCTCGGCATTTTCTGGCGCTCCGTCGCTCTGCGGCGATCCACGATCATCAGCACCCTCGCCTTCATCGGCATCGCGGGGCTTGTCATCGGCGCCCCGCTCATGGGCCAGGACCTTGCCGGCGACGCGGGAATCGGGGCTCTGCTTCTCGCGGTGGTGGCCGGAGGCGCGCTCATCGGGTCGGTTGTCTATGCGCGTAGTCCGATCCGCCGCATCGGTCCGGGCACCGTCGTCGTGGTGACGACCGTGGGGTTGGGAGTTGCCTTCGCGGCCTTGGCCATCGTGCCGAGCATGGCGATCGCCTTCGTCGTTGCGGCCATCCTCGGCTTCCTGGAGGCGCCGCAACTCACCGGAGTCCTGCAGGTGCGAGATCGCGAGGCTCCCCAGCACGTGCGCTCACTCGTCTTCGTTGCCGCGACATCACTCAAGACCGGGGCGTTCGCGCTCGGCTCCGTGATCGCGGCGGCTCTCGTTGAATGGGGTTGGCGCGTCCTGCTCGCCGGCGGTGCCGTCATCGAGATCCTCGCGGTGGTTCTGGGCCTCCTGATCGCGGGGCATCGCCCCGCGCTCTATCGTGGAACCCCGCCCGACGAGGTCCTGAGTGAGGGATGAGATGACGCAGATCGATCGCACCCGGCTGCAAGCGCAGCTCGAGGAGGAGCGGGCCACCTACGCCACGCGATCCCCCCGGTCTCGGGAGCTCTACGAGCAGGCCGACCATCTCTTCGGCCGGGTGCCGATGACCTGGATGAACAAATGGGCGGGTGGCTACCCGCTCTATCTGGCGACCGCCCACGGCAATCGCATCACGGACGTGGACGGCAACGAGTACATCGACTTTGCGCTCGGTGACACCGGCGCGATGGCCGGGCACTCACCCGAGGCCACGATCAAGGCCGTCCAGGAGCGCATCGGGGTGGAGGGCGGAATCACCACGATGATGCCGAGCGCGGATGCCGAGTGGGTGGCAGCAGATCTCACCCGCAGATTCGGCCTGCCCCTGTGGTCGTTCTCACTTACCGCGACGGACGCCAATCGCTGGGCGTTGCGGCTGGCTCGCATGGTGACGGGGCGTCCCAAGGTCGCCGCATTCTCCTACTGCTACCACGGCTCCGTCGACGAGACGTTCGTGCAGATGGGCGCGGATGGCGCGACCGAGTTGCGCCGCGGCAACGTGGGTGCGCCGTCGCCGATCGCCGACACCACCCGAGCCGTGGAATTCAACGACCTCGACTCCGTCGAACGCGCGCTGGCTCATGGCGACGTGGCTGTCCTCATCACTGAGCCTGCGCTCACCAACATCGGCATCGTCCTGCCGGAGCCCGGATTCCTCGAGGGGGTCGCCGCCCTGTGCAAGAAGTACGGCACCCTGCTGCTCATCGACGAAACCCACACCATTTCCGCGGGTCCCGGGGGATGCACGCGAGCGTGGGGACTCGAGCCCGACATCCTCGTCATCGGCAAGAGCATCGGTGGAGGTATCCCTTCGGGTGCCTATGGCATCACCGAGCGCATCGCAGAGATGGTCACCGAGCATCCCGATGCTGACCTCATCGACGTCGGTGGCGTCGGCGGCACGCTCGCCGGCAACGTCCTGTCGACCGCCGCCATGCGCGCCACCCTTGCAGACGTGCTCACCGACGCCGCCTTCGAGCACATGATCACGCTCGCGACACGCTTCACCGAAGGTGTGGTCGCCGCTCTCGAGCAGTACGACGTGCCGTGGTCGATCAGCCAACTCGGGGCACGTGCGGAGTACCGCTTCGCCCGACCCGCGCCGCGCACCGGCACCGAATCCGCGCTCGCCGAGGACGATCACCTCGATGAGTACCTCCATCTCTTCATGGCCAACCGGGGAGTGCTCATGACGCCCTTCCACAACATGGCCCTCATGTGCCCGACGACCACGGCCGTGGACGTGGACCTGCACACCACCCTCTTCACCGAAGCCGTCCGCCGACTGGTCGCCTAATGCTCCCGCCCTTCGATCTCTCGGGTCGCGTCGCGCTCGTGACGGGCGCAGGCAGCGAGACGGGGATCGGCTTCGCCGCCGCCCGTCTGCTGGCGCAGATGGGTGCCAGCGTCGAGGTCGCGGCGACCACCGCCCGCAGTGAGGAGCGGGCCGGTGAGTTGGTGGCCGAGGGCCACCACGCGCACGGATCCTGGGCCGATCTCACCGACGCCGCAGCGGCGCAGGATCTCGTGGACGCTGCCTGTGCGCGCTGGGGGCGCCTGGACATCGTCGTGAACAACGCCGGCATGACGAGCGTTGCCGAGCCTGGAACTGCGGAGGCCGGCGACGCATCGCAACTCTCCGCCGACGCGTGGCGCGCATCCATAGCCCGCAATCTCGACTCGGCGTTCTATGTCACTCGATCCGCACTTCACTACATGCGCGCCGCGGGCTGGGGTCGCATTGTCATGGTGGCGAGCGTCACTGGCCCGGTCATGGCGATGCAGGGTGAGGCCGCCTACGCAGCGGCGAAGGCCGGCATGCTCGGCCTAGCGCGCTCACTCGCTGTGGACTTCGCTGGCGATGGGATCACCGTCAACACCGTCGCTCCGGGGTGGATTGCGACTGGCTCGCAGACCGATCACGAAC
>JBEAQC010000103.1:0-2741 GCA_041164085.1 Actinomycetota bacterium | reverse complement strand
CCTGCGGGTACTCGCGGCCAAGGGTGTTGAGGCAGTGGGGGCAGGTGACGACGATCTTCTTGGCCTTGATCTCGTTGAGCACCTCGACGTTTTGCATCGCCTGCATCTGGAAGAGGAACTCGTTGCCCGCGCGTCGAGCGGGATCGCCATTGCAGGTCTCGCCCTCTCCGAGAACCATGAATTTGACACCGGCGATCGTGAGCAGTTCGGCGACGGCCTTGGTGGTCGCCTTTGCGCGGTCCTCGAAGGCGCCGGCGCAGCCGACCCAGAAGAGGTATTCGACATCGTCGGGGATCTGCTCCTCGCCGTCCATGCCGAAGACGCGGACGTCGAAGTCGACCTCTTCGATCCAGGCATTGCGCTGCGAGGCATTCATTCCCCAGGGATTGCCCTTGCTCTCGACGTTCTTGAACATGCCATTGAGCTCAGCGGGGAACTCCGTATCGATCATCACCTGGTAGCGGCGCATGTCGATGAAGTGATCGATGTGCTCGATATCGACCGGGCACTGGTAGACGCAGGCGCCACAGGTGGTGCACGACCACAGGGCGTCCTGGTCGATGACCGGACCGGTCTGATCACGGTGGCCCGCGGCGTCGTAGCCGTCGGTGTCCTTGTGCTCGACCCCGTCACGCGAGCCCACGAGAGGGCGTGCGACCGCCTCCTGCACCGATCCCGGCATCGTCGCGAGCACGGCCTCATCGACCTCGCCGATGGGCGGGTTGGCGCCGTCGTTCGCCTTCTGCGCAGCCATGACGTACGGCGCTTTGGCGAAGGATGCCTCCCGCAGATTCATGATCATGAGCTTGGGGCTGAGCGGCTTGCCCGTGGCCCACGCGGGACACTGAGACTGGCACCGCCCGCACTCGGTGCATGTGGCGAAGTCGAGGGTGTCCTTCCATGTGAAGTCCTCGGTCCGACCTACGCCGAAGGTCGCGTCGTCGGCCGGGTCCTCGAAGTCGATCGGCTTGCCGCCGGAGTACATCGGCAGCAGCGGTCCGAGGCCGTTGGGCAGACGAGAGAACGCGACATTAATGGGCGCGAGGCCGATGTGCAGGTGCTTGGAGTAGAGCACGATGAGCAGGAAGCCGAGAATGACGGCGATGTGCAAGATCACGCCGAGGAATTCGAGCACCTCGAGCGTGGACTCACCGAGCGGCTCCATGAGCGCAGCGATCTGATTGGAGAAGAACGCGCCTGGTAGTTGGCCGTAGAGCGCGAGCTTGGCGCCGCGGTAGAGCTCCAGTGTCCACAGGACGTTGAAGATCATGAGCAGCACGATCCATGCGGCGCCGGTATGCGAGCCGAAGAAGCGCGATGCGCGGCCTTCCTTGGCCGGGTTGTTGAGCAGGCGGATGATCGCGAACATCACGATCCCGACGAACACGAGGATGACGAAGAGATCCTCCAGGAAGAGCACGATGGGCCAGGTGCCGATGATCGGGAACCAGAAGTTCTCGATGTAGACCTCGCCCAGCGCCTCGACGACGGTGATGCCCAGGACCAGGAAGCCCCAGAAGGCGAACACGTGCGCGACGCCCGGAATCGCCCACTGCAGCAGCTTCTTCTGCGCCAGGACCTGGGTGCCCTCGAGTTCGGCGCGCTTGCCCACGTGGCTGGTGCGCCCCACGGCCGGCTGACCCGAGCGGATCATGCCCTGCAGGAAGAGGATGCGGCGGGTCGCGAAGAAGGCGGCCACCGCGATGATGGCCGTCCCGAGCACGATCCGGACGACGTCGAGGGTCTCCATGGCGGCAGGCTACTACCGGCGAGTAGGCCCGGCGGGTCGGCGGAGCCGCCCCTGGTGAACTTCGAGCGGATCAGGTCGGAAAACAGCCGAATCGACTCGATGTTCACCTGGCGTGAGATCGGGACCGGCCCCCCGCCCAGCCCCGGGCCAGGGGCGGCGGGGACCTCGAAGAGAGCCGTAATTGAGTCGATTTGACTCATATTAGTTGAGTCGGCATACTAGAGGTCCGCACGGATCTGGATCCGGCCCGGCCGATGAAGGCCCAGAGGCCCCGGATCCGTCGGCACAGACCAAGAAATAGCCGGCCTAGACATGGTCGAACTAACGAGAAAGAAGGAACACCTGATGGCCCGAGCAGTCGGCATCGACCTGGGCACGACCAACTCCGTCGTGTCTGTTCTTGAGGGCGGAGACCCCGTCGTCATCACCAACGCCGAGGGCGCCCGCACGACCCCATCGGTCGTCGCCTTCGCCAAGAACGGCGAAGTCCTCGTCGGCGAGGTGGCCAAGCGTCAGGCGGTGACCAACGTCGATCGCACGATCCGTTCGGTCAAGCGCCACATGGGCACCAACTGGACCGTCGACATCGACGGCAAGGCGTACACCCCGCAGGAGATCAGCGCGCGCGTGCTCATGAAGCTCAAGCGCGATGCCGAGGCCTACCTGGGTGACACCGTCACCGATGCGGTCATCACCGTGCCGGCGTACTTCAACGACTCGCAGCGCCAGGCCACCAAGGAGGCCGGCGAGATCGCGGGCCTCAACGTCCTGCGCATCATCAACGAGCCCACTTCTGCCGCCCTGGCCTACGGCCTCGACAAGGGCGACAAGGAGCAGACGATCCTGGTCTTCGACCTCGGTGGCGGCACCTTCGACGTGTCCCTGCTGGAGATCGGCGACGGCGTCGTCGAGGTCAAGGCCACGAGCGGCGACAACAACCTCGGTGGCGACGACTGGGACGACAAGATTGTCGACTGGCTCGTGACGGGCT
>JBEAQC010000102.1:0-26752 GCA_041164085.1 Actinomycetota bacterium | reverse complement strand
TGTACCCGCCCATGCACCTCGACGCGGAGGTCGATGCCGAGGGCAATGTCCGCCGCCAGGGCGTCGACTACTACATGAAGCCCATGAACTGCCCCATGCACAACCTCATCTTCGACGCACGCGGCCGCTCGTATCGGGAGCTACCCCTGCGGCTGTTCGAATTCGGCACCGTCTACCGCTACGAGAAGTCCGGTGTCGTCCAGGGCATGACGCGCGCGCGCGGATTCACGCAGGACGACGCGCACATCTACTGCACGCGCGAGCAGATGGCCGATGAACTCGACGCGCTGCTCACCTTCGTCCTCGACCTGCTTCGCGATTACGGACTCGAGGACTTCTATCTCGAGTTGTCCACGCGTGATCCCGACAAGTCCGTCGGATCCGACGAGGTCTGGGCCGAAGCCACAGAGGTCCTGCGCCAGGCCGCCGAGAAGCAGGGGCTGGAACTCGTGCTCGACGAGGGTGGTGCGGCGTTCTACGGCCCCAAGATCTCGGTGCAGGCCAAGGACGCGATCGGCCGGACCTGGCAGATGTCCACGATCCAGCTGGACTTCAACCTGCCCGAGCGCTTCGACCTCGAGTACGCCGCACCCGATGGCACGCGCCAGCGGCCGGTGATGATCCACCGTGCTCTTTTCGGTTCGATCGAGCGCTTCTTCGCCGTACTGCTTGAGCACTACGCCGGAGCGTTCCCTCCCTGGCTGGCGCCGGTGCAGGTCGTGGCGATTCCGGTCTCCGACGCCCATGTCGACTACCTCTACGACGTAGCGGCACGACTGCGTGAGCACGGCATCCGCGTTGAGGTGGACGACGCCGATGATCGGATGCAGAAGAAGATCCGCACGGCGCAGAAGTCCAAGGTGCCCTACATGCTCATCGCCGGTGACGACGACATGGCCGCCGGGGCCGTGTCATTTCGCTACCGCGATGGAACCCAGCGCAACGGCGTCGCCATCGACGACGCCGTTGAGGAGATCCTCGGGGCGGTCCGCGAGCGCCGGCAGGTGGAGAGCGCGCCGGCATGAGCGAGAGCGAGTTGCCCCTCGACCACGGCGGGATGATCGACCGCTGGCAGCGCATCTGGGCACCTCATCGGGAGGCCTATCTGCGCGGTGAGGGCCGTCCCGCCCACGACGGACCAGGGGAGGAGTGCCCCTTCTGTCGAGCACCCGGTATGGCTGACGACGATGGTCTCGTCGTCGCGCGCGGTGACAAGGCGTACGTCGTCATGAACCTCTATCCCTACAACTCTGGACACCTTCTCGTGTGTCCCTACCGGCACGTGGCCGACTACACCGAGCTCGAGCCCGATGAGGTTGCCGAGATCGCTGAGCTCACCCAGCGCTCGATGGCCGTGCTGCGCGAGGTTTCTCGCGCGCAGGGCTTCAACATTGGCATGAATCAGGGCAAGGTCGGCGGAGCCGGCATTGCCGGGCACCTCCACCAGCATGTCGTGCCACGCTGGGGAGGAGACACCAACTTCATGCCGGTCGTGGGTCACACCAAGCCGATGCCGCAACTTCTGGCCGAGACGCGCAGGCTGCTCGCCGAGGCCTGGGACAGTTCAGACTGACGGGAGTCGACGATGGCCATCATCAGCGGACCTGGCGGGATCGATCTCGAGAAGGCGTTGGCCGAGGTCGGGGTGAGGTTCGTACACGCGCCGGGAGACGATGCGCCGGCGGAGGTGCTCGCGGAGGTGCTTGGGCCCGACGAGCGTCACGTGCGTGCGGTGGTCGTCGCGGAGCCTCCGGCGCCGGGTGAAGAGCACGCGGGTATGGGTGCGTGGCATGTCAACGCGGTCGACGAGGCCCACTTCGCTCGCAGCGGACGCGGGCTGCTGCAGGTGGTTCTCCCGGTGGGCTTGGCGTCGATCGAGATCCTTCCGGGCGATGTGATGATCATCAGGAGGGCTGAGCACCGGTACCTGCCGATCGAGGCGCAGGAGTGGGTGATTCGCCATACCGGACCCGTAACAGCAGACCTTGCCCCGCGCGTCACGCCGCGTGACGCGGACCCATGGCCGCTCCTCGCTTAGTCTGCGGACAGTCCTTCGGCCACGTACGTCGGCATCGGCTCGTGACCGTGATAGCGACGCGTGAACGTCGCGGTGCCGTGAGCGATGCTCCGTAACTCGATGGCGTACCTGGTGAGTTCGAGCCCGGGGACTTCGGCGGTGACGGCGGTCCGCCCCCCGGGCACGCCCTCCGTGCCGGTCACCCGCCCACGACGCCCTGATAGGTCGGACATCACCGCGCCTACGTGCTCGTCGGGGATGACGATGACCAATTCGTCGATCGGCTCGAGAAGGGTGACGCCCGCGGCGTCGGCCGCGTCCTTGAGCGCGAGCGCTCCCGCGGTCTGGAAGGCCATGTCGGAAGAGTCCACGGAGTGCGCCTTGCCGTCGACGAGGGTGACCTGGATGTCCACCATGGGGTAGCCGGCGCCCACGCCCTTCGTCATCTGAGCGCGAACCCCCTTCTCGACAGAGGCGATGAACTGTCGCGGTACTGCACCACCCACGACCTGGTCGACGAATTCGAATCCGCTCCCGGCGGGGAGCGGCGTGACCTCGATGTCGCAGACGGCGTACTGACCATGACCTCCGGACTGCTTCACCAGGCGGCCGTGGCCCCGGGCAGGTGCGGAGAACGTCTCACGCAGGGACACGCGGACGGGTTCACTGTCGACGGTAACGCCGTAGCGGGTCGACAGGCGGTCGAGGACGACGTCGACGTGTGCCTCGCCCATGCACCACAGCACGATCTGACCGGTGTCGGGATTGCGTTCCAGCCTGAGTGTCGGGTCTTCGGCGACGAGTCTGCCCAAGGCCGAGGTCAACTTGTCCTCATCGGATGCGGCATGAGCGACGATCGCGACGGGCAAGAGTGGATCCGGCATGGACCAGGGCTCGATGAGCAGCGGATGGTCGGGGGAGGAGAGCGTGTCGCCCGTCTCGGCATGCGGAAGCTTCGTCACGAGACCGATGTCTCCAGCGCCGAGCGATTCACGTGGCTTCAGTGTGCGCCCGACGCGCATGCTGATGCCACCCATGCGTTCGTCGACGTCGTGATCCTCATGACCGCGATCAGCGAGGAAGTGGCCGGACACATGCAACGTCGCATCGGATGTCAGAGTGCCGGAGAAGACGCGCACCAGGGAGATGCGGCCGACATAGGAGTCGGACGTGGTCTGGACCACCTCGGCACACAGGGGCCCTGATGGGTCACAGGCGAGAGGCTCGCAGGGCGATCCGTCGGGTCCTGTCACGATCGGCAGCGGATGCTCCAGGGGCGAGGGGAACGCTCGGGTGAGGACCTCGAGAAGCTCATCCATGCCGAATCCGGTGGGCGCCGATGCCGTGATGAGCACCGGGTAGAAGTGTCCCCGTGCGACGGCCTTCTCGAGGTCGGCGACCACGGATTCGAAGGCCACGTCCGTGCCGCTGAGGAAGCGGTCCATGAGGTCCTCATCCTCGGACTCGGTGATGATCGCCTCCAGGATCCCGCCGCGAGCGTCGGAGATGAGGTCGAGGTGCGCAGGCTCGGGCTCGCGGTCTACGCGCTCCCCGGTCGAATAGTCGCGGATCGACTGGGACAGCAGGCCGATGAGGCCGGCCACGTGGCCGTCGTCCGCGTGCAAGGGAATGTAGAGCGGATGGATTCCGTCGCCCTCCCCGAACACGTCGCGGCACGCCTCGATCGTCGACTCCACATCGGCCCGGTCGCGATCTGCCTGCGTCACCACGATGGCCCGTGGCATCCCCACGGCGGCGCACTCATCCCACAGCATCGACGTCGCCGCGTCGATCTCATCGACCGCGGACACGACGAAGAGAGCCGCGTCAGCAGCGCGGAGTCCGGCACGCACCTCTCCGACGAAGTCGGCGTAGCCCGGAGTGTCGAGCAGGTTGAGGCGGACGCCCTGCCAGGTGAGCGAGACCAGGCTCAGGCTGACCGAACGCTGCTGGCGCCGCTCGGCATCGTCGATGTCCGAGAGGGTGGTCCCCTCCTGGACCGATCCGACGCGGGAGATCGCTCCTGTCGCGAGTGCGAGCCGCTCAACAAGCGATGTCTTCCCCGCGTGGCTCGGCCCCACTAGGGCGACGTTGCGGATGCTGGCGGGATCGGTCGTCGTCACAGTGCCCTCCCCAAGCCTTGATCTCCCCGATCCCCTCACCCTTGCCCGGCTGGCTCCTGGACGCAAGGGCCTTCGGTCCGCGGAGCTGGCGCCGTACCATGGTGGCGCCGGATCCTCCGGCAGGCGCCGTACGTCGGCGGTGACGCTGTGGGTGCTCCACGGCCGAGGAGTGCTCGTGCTCAACAATCCGGCAGCCCGCAAGCTGTCCACGGCTGTCCTCGAGCCGATCGCCCGACTGCTGCTCAAACTGCGCGTCTCGCCGGATGCCGTCACGGTGACGGGCACTCTCATCACCTGCACCGCCGCGCTCGTCTTCTTCCCACGCGGTGACTTCATCCCGGGTGTCATCATCATCGCTGCCTCGGTGATCGCGGATCTTCTCGACGGGACCATGGCCCGGCTTTCGGGCCGGGCCGGCCCCTGGGGCAACTTCCTCGACGCGACACTCGACCGGGTTGCGGATGGCTGCGTCTTCGGCGCCCTCGTGCTGTGGGCTGCATCAACAGGGAATGCGTGGACCACGGCGGCGGCATTGACCTGCCTCGTCGGCGGCCAGGTGATCTCCTACGCCAAGGCGCGCGCGGAGGCTGTGGGCGCCACGGCGAACGTTGGTATCGCGGAGCGTGCTGAACGGCTCATCGTGGTGCTTCTCGCTGCGCTGCTCGCCGGCCTTGGCGTGCCTTACGTCCTCCCGGTAGCCCTCGGGGCCCTGGCCATCCTCAGTGTGATCACCGTGATCCAGCGCATCGTGGTGGTCCGGCGTCAACTCAAGGCGCCGCGGTGAGCCTGTCGGATTCACTCGTCGATGCAGGGTTTGGGATCGGCTGGAGTGCAACCAAACGCCTGCCTGAACCGGTGGTCGAGCGCGCATTCCGCGCCCTCGCCGATCGGACCTACCGCAAAGATGGCCGAAGTGTGCGCCAGCTCCGGGCCAATCTCGCTCGGGTAGTCAGCGACAGCGGAGGGCCCGACCTCGAGTCGACGACGCATGAGGGGGTGCGCCGCTATCTGCGCTATTGGAGCGAAGCATTTCGCCTTCCAGCCTGGCAGCCCGAGCGCCTGCGCGAGTCATTCGTGCTGGAGTCAGGACTCGAGCATCTCGATGCGGCAGTGTCGTCGGGGTCGGGCGCGGTGATGGTCACGCCGCACAGCGGCAATTGGGACCATGCCGGTGCATGGGCATGCGATCGGTACGGCGGTCTGGTGACGGTCGCGGAACGACTCAAGCCTGAGGGCCTATACGACAAATTCGTCGCGTACCGCGAGTCGCTCGGTATGGAGGTGCTCGCTCACGGCGACGATGACACCTTCCGAGTGCTCTTGCGTCGGCTCAAGGAAGGCAAGTTGGCGTGCCTCGTCGCGGACCGGGATCTCTCCGGGAGCGGGATCGAGGTCGACTTCTTCGGTGACCGGACCTCGATGCCAGGGGGTCCCGCGCTGCTGTCGCTGCTCACCGGCGCACCCATCATGGTTGTGGATCTATGGCATGTCGACGAGGGACTGCGCGGACGCGTCAATGCTCCGCTGCCGCTGCCTGAGGGTCTCGATCGCGCGGAGGCTGTGAGTGTCCTCACGCAAGGCATGGCGGATGGGTTCGCCGCGGCGATTGCGGAGCATCCGGAGGACTGGCACATGATGCAGCCGCTCTGGCACGCCGACGTGCCAAGGCGGACGTCGTCATGAGGATCGGCATCGTCTGCCCCTATGCGTGGGATGTGCCCGGGGGCGTGCAGGCCCATGTCCGGGACCAGGCCGAGACGCTCATCGGCATGGGCCATGAGGTGAGCGTCATCACGCCGGTCGAGGACCCGTCCCAGCTCCCGCCGTATGCCGTCGACGGAGGTCGCCCGCGGGCCGTTCCCTACAACGGCTCCGTGGCGCGATTGACCTTCGGTGTCAAGGCGACGGCTCGAGTGCGTCGATGGATCCGCGAGGGTGACTTCGATGTCCTCCACGTGCATGAGCCCCTCGCGCCGTCGCTTGGAGTCCTGGCCTGCTGGGCCGCTCGCGGACCGATCGTGGCGACGGTTCACTCATCGATCGAACGCTCACGTGTCCTCATCACGGGCTACTACCTCGCGCAAACAGCGCTGGAGAAGATCTCCGCACTTGTCGCGGTGAGCGAGCATGCCCGGCGCACGATCGTCGATCACCTCGGAGCCGATGCCGTGCTCATCCCTAACGGCGTGCGTGTCGATGCGTATGCGGCGGCTTTGCCAGCGCGCGACTGGCCCGAGCCCGCGATCGGCTTCCTCGGTCGCATGGACGAGCCGCGTAAGGGCCTGCCGATTCTCCTCGAGGCATTCGAGGGGATGCTCGCCACCGTTCCCGAGGTCACCCTCGTGCTCATCGGTCCCGGGGACGCCGACGAGATCCTTGCCGACGTGCCACCTCACGTGCGCGATTCGATCGTGTGTCTCGGGCAGGTGGACGAAGCCGACAAGGCCCGGGCCCTCGCGTCACTTGACGTCTACGTCGCACCCAACACCGGCGGTGAGTCCTTCGGCATCGTGCTGCTTGAGGCGATGGCTGCGGGGACGTGCGTGGTGGCGAGCGACCTCGATGCCTTCGCGCGCGTACTTGATGACGGCCGATGCGGCGTGATGTTCAGTGTCGCCGACTCGGCAGCGCTGCAGAGTGCCGTCATCGCTGTGCTGGAGGACGATGAGCGTCGCGCCCGTCTGGTTGAAGCTGGGCGCCGACGCGCGCTCGCGTACGACTGGCGCTCTGTCGCAGGTGACCTGCTGGATGTCTATGCCAGTGTCACCTCGGGTCACAGTGGAGTGAGGGAAGACCTGCGCGGCCAGATCGTCGGGCGCCTCAGCCGGCGACGCGATCCCGGAGACGTGAACTGATGGGCGGCTGGTGGTGGGTCGCGGCTTTCGTCGTCGCCACTGCGCTCGTCGGCCTCTACCTCAGCATGACCGCAGGCCGACTCGACCGACTCCATCGCCGAATCGATACCTCCCGGCACGCCCTCGACACCCAGCTCCTGCGGCGCTCCGCGCTCTGCCTGGAAATCGCGTCGAGTTCGCTCTTCGACCCGGCGACGGCGGTCGTACTGGCTGACTCGGCCCACGCCGCGCGCGCGGCGGCCGAAGATGATGTCGTGACTCGCGGTCTGGCAGAGAGCGACCTCACACGCGTGCTCGTCGAGGCGATCCCCGATGCCCACGACGCGGACGAACTCCGCAGGGAATCCCCCGACCCGACCATGTTGGAGGATCTGCGAAGCACGTGCGTGCGCGTGCAACTATCGCGACGATTCCATAACGATGCCGTTCGGGCGTGTCGTCAGGTGCGCGGTCAGCGTCTTGTGAGGTGGCTCAGGCTGGCGGGCCGCACTCCGTGGCCGACGACGGTGGAGATGGACGACACGCCGCCGCCGGGCCTCACCGCACGCTGAGCAGGGGCGACGTACCGTGGTGTGATGCGCCGTTCTGTGATCGTTGCCGCCCTTGCAGCGGGCGCCCTGGCACTCGCCGCCTGCGGGGGAGGCGAGGCAGCGCCGGTCTCGTCGAGCGCGAGCCCCTCCCCGAGCCCCTCGTCGACGTCCGCCAGTCCCTCGGCACTTCCCACCCCCAGCTCGAATGGCATTCCCCCGGGAGCATCCCCGTTCTCGGGACTGCCTGGAGGCGAGGGCAAGCCGGTCCTTGCGATCAAGATCGACAACACCCGGGCAGCCCAGCCGCACGCCGGACTCCAGGCGGCCGATCTCGTTTACGTCACCGAAGTCGAGTGGGATCTCACCCGATTGATCGCCGTCTACAACTCGACGATCCCCGATGTGATCGGTCCGGTGCGCTCGGCGCGGATCAGTGACATCGACATCCTCGCCCCCTTCGGCAAGATCGCTTTCTCGAATTCCGGCATGCAGACCAAGTTGCGTTCGGTGCTCGCGGCGGCAAACCTCTACAACGTCTCGGCCGAGGTGATCTTCGAGGGCTTCGTCAATGACCCGGGTCGCCCATCTCCGGTTGATCACATGGCAGATCCTGTCGCGCTCCTGGCTGCTGCCCCCGACGCGGAGGTCGCGCGCGATATCGGCTTCACCTTTTCCGACACACCCCCCTCGGGTGGCACACCCGTGAAGTCGGTCACCATGACGTGGCCGTCGTCGCAGGTCTCCTTCACCTGGGACGAGGGCGCGGGCAACTTCATCGTGGGCCTCAATGGTGAGGAGTCCCGGTCGACCGAGGGCGGCCCGCAGCGGGCAGCCACTGTCGTCATCCAATCGGTCGAGCAATCCGAGTCGGGATACGGCGACCGCTACGGAGGCAAGACGCCCTTTATTCAGACCGTGGGTTCGGGCGCGGCGGTGGTCCTGCGCGATGGCCGCCTCTGGTCGGTCACATGGGAGCGGCCTGCGCTGGGCGATGGGACGCGCTACTTCCTCCCAGACGGCACGCAGATGCCCTTCGCCATCGGGCAGGAGTGGGTCGTGCTTCTCGACAAGGGCACGGAGCCGAAGATCACCTGACGCGGACGGGTCCACGGGGACGGCGGGGTCGCGGGTTGGAGCCTCCCCACTACCATGGGCCAAGGCCGCGGTGCCCGCGGCGCCCAACGTCCTGAGAGGTCATCGTGTCCGATTCCCCCAGTCACGTCACCGGCACTACGCGAGTCAAGCGCGGCATGGCGGAGATGCTTAAGGGCGGCGTGATCATGGATGTCGTCACCCCCGAGCAGGCGAAGATCGCCGAGGACGCTGGCGCCGTTGCGGTCATGGCCCTGGAGCGAGTCCCTGCGGACATTCGCGCTCAGGGCGGTGTCGCTCGGATGTCCGATCCGGACATGATCCAGGGCATCGTCGAGGCCGTCACGATTCCGGTGATGGCCAAGGCGCGTATCGGGCACTTCGCGGAGGCCCAGGTGCTCCAGTCACTCGGGGTCGACTACATCGACGAATCCGAAGTCCTCACTCCTGCGGACTACACCAACCACATCGACAAGTGGCAGTTCACCGTGCCCTTCGTGTGCGGTGCGACCAATCTCGGCGAGGCACTGCGCCGCATCACCGAGGGCGCGGCCATGATCCGATCCAAGGGTGAGGCGGGCACGGGCGATGTCTCCAACGCCGTGACTCACATGCGCCGGATTCTCGGTGAGATTCGCGCGCTGTCCACACGTTCTGACGACGAACTCTTCGTCGCGGCTAAGGAACTCCAGGCACCGTACGACCTCGTGGTGGAGGTGGCCAAGGCCGGAAGACTGCCCGTGGTCCTCTTCACCGCCGGAGGGATCGCGACGCCCGCTGACGCCGCGATGATGATGCAGTTGGGCGCGGACGGCGTCTTCGTAGGCTCGGGCATCTTCAAGTCCGGTGATCCGGCCAAGCGTGCTGAGGCGATCGTGCAGGCGACCCGCCACTTCGACAACCCCGACGTCGTCGCCAAGGTTTCCCGAGGTCTCGGCGAGGCCATGGTCGGCATCAATGTCGCGGATATCCCGGTGCACCATCGCCTCGAAGATCGGGGCTGGTGACTTCCGCGTCACCCACCGTCGGTGTGCTCGCCCTGCAGGGCGACGTCCGTGAACATCTCAGGGCCCTGCAGGAGTGCGGGGTCTCGGCCGTGCCGGTGGGTTCGGCAGAGGAGCTTTCCGACGTCCAGGGGCTGGTCCTCCCCGGCGGAGAGTCGACCACGATGTCGATGCTCGCCGTCCGCGATCACCTCATGGAGCCGCTGAGGCGCGCTCGTGAATCTGGCATGCCGATGTACGGCTCCTGCGCGGGCATGATCCTGCTGGCCGACGATGTCCTCGACGCTCGAGCCGATCAGCAGACCATCGGTGGTATCGCCATGGTGGTGCGGCGCAACGCCTTCGGGCGCCAGGTCGACTCCTTCGAGACGGACATCGACATCGACGGGTTGGACGGACCCTTCCGCGCGGTCTTCATTCGTGCTCCCTGGGTGGAGTCCGTGGACCCCCGGGTCGACATTCTCGCTCGGGTAACCCTGCCCGTGAGGGGCGGCTCCGCCATCCCGCCCAGCGACGCGAGCGGGGCGGATACCATCGTTGCGGTCAGGCAGGGTCCGCTCGTAGCCACGTCGTTCCATCCGGAGCTCACCGGCGACCCTCGCTTCCACGAGATGTTCGTCCGGATTGTGAGGCAGTACGCATGAGCGGCCACTCCAAGTGGGCCACCACCAAACACAAGAAGGCTGTCGTCGATGCTCGACGCGGCAAGCTCTTTGCGCGGCTCATCAAGAACATCGAGGTCGCGGCGCGTCAGGGCGGGGGAGACCCCGCCGGCAATCCGACTCTGTACGACGCGATCCAGAAGGCGCGCAAGAGCTCGGTGCCGCTCGACAACATCGAGCGCGCGGTCAAGCGCGGTTCGGGTGCGGAGGCAGGCGGCGCCGACTATCAGACGATCATGTACGAGGGCTACGGTCCCAACGGGGTCGCTGTCCTTGTGGAATGCCTGACGGACAACCGCAATCGCGCCGCCTCCGAGGTCCGGGTGGCCCTCACGCGCAACGGCGGGAGCATGGCCGATCCCGGTTCGGTCTCGTATCTCTTCAGCCGTAAGGGTGTTGTCATGGTGCCGGCGGGGGACGGCGCCGACGAGGACTCCATCCTGGCCGCCGTCCTCGAGGCCGGCGCCGAGGAGGTCAATGACCTCGGCGACACGTTCGAGGTCGTCAGTGAGGCGGGTGACGTGGTCGCGGTGCGCACTGCCCTGCAGTCGGCCGGCATCGACTACGACTCGGCGGAAGCCACCTTCGTGCCGAGCATGTCGGTCCCGGTCGATGTCGACGTCGCCCGCAAGGTCTTCCGGCTCGTCGAGGCGCTGGAAGACAGCGATGATGTGCAGAACGTCTACACCAACGTGGACGTGAGCGACGAGGTCCTCGCGAGCCTCGACGCCTGACGCGGCCACGGATGAGGGGAGGCTCCATGTCGGGAGCCGGACGCCAGCTCACGGGCTGGGATGCAGCGACGTGGCGCACTTCCGCGGGCAGTCCTCACCTACGCTCCACCGTTGTCGCGCTCGTATTGCTCGACAGTGCACCTGACTGGGAGCGCCTGCGCGCCCGGGTAGAGCGCCTCACCCTCATGGTTCCCGTGCTGCGCCAGCGGCCCCTGCGGGGCGTCTTCGGGGTCGCCTCGCCGCGGCTTGCCGTGGATCCTGACTTCGATCTCGATCTTCACCTGCGACGTATGCGTCTGGCCGGCACTGGCAGTTGGCACGAACT
Organism: Actinomycetota bacterium; assembly: GCA_041164085.1. Taxonomy (GTDB): domain Bacteria; phylum Actinomycetota; class Actinomycetes; order S36-B12; family S36-B12; genus Mxb001. The sequence continues at coordinate 15,410 of JBEAQC010000102.1, read as the reverse complement.
GCTCCAGGAGGCGCGGAGGGTGAGCCTCACGGACTTCGACCGGGATCGTCCCCTCTGGGAACTGGTGCTCGTCGAGGGAGTCGAAGGGGGTCGCGCCGCGATCCTTCTCAAGCTGCATCACGCCATCGCTGACGGTCAGGCGACAGTGCTCATCGGACTCAACCTCGTCGAGTTGGGCGCAGACCCCAATCCGGATGAGCCGGCGGCGCCACCACCTCCTGAGGCCGTGGCAGCAGCGGCTCCTGAGGTGAGCGTGGCTGACATCGTCGACAACGTGCGCCGCAGTGTCGGGGCGGCCGAGCGTGTGGGCGAGGCGATGTTGGCTCTGGCTCGGGGGACGCTGACCGATCCGGTGGCGACCTGGTCCTCGGTCCTCGGCACGTTGGCTTCCGTCGGGCGCTTCACCGCAGTGCCGGACGGTCCGATGTCGCCTCTCATGACGCAGCGCGGGACGACGTATCACTTCGCGGGCTTCGATCTGCCGTTCTCGGAACTGCGCCGTTCGGCAAAGGAGCGCGACTGCAGTGTCAACGACGCCTTCATGGCCGCAGTGGGGCTTGGGCTTGAGCGCTATCACGTGCGCCACGGCACAGTCGCTGACGATCTGCGCTTCAACGTGCCGATCAGCCTCAGGGGTGACGCCGGTGACACATCGGCGCAGGCAGCAAACGCCGTCACGATCGCGCGCATCGCATTGCCCGTGGCCGGACTGACCGTGGGGGAGCGGATGCAGGCCGCCCACGAGGCTGTGGCGCGCTGGCGCGACGAGCCGGCATTGCGCTTTGCTGATCCGCTTGCGGAGGTGAGTTGGCTTGTGCCTGTGCCCGTCCTCGCCCAGGCAGCATTGGCGAGTGATGTGACGACGAGCAACGTGCCTGGCCCTCCCGTGCCGCTCTATGTCGCAGGAGCGCGGATCGTGGGGATGTACCCCCTCGTCGCGACGATCGGCGCGGCGGTCAACGTCACGATGGTGACCTACGACGGGGCCGCCTTCGTCGGTATCTCCGCGGACGATCGCGCGGTTCCCGAACTCAGTGAACTCGTCGAGGATCTGCGCTCGGGCTTCGGCAGCGTTATCGAAGGGCCGGTCGGGCCGGCGGACCCTCTCGTCGAGGGGGAGGCAGGAGACGGCACGCCGAAGGCTCGCGCGGTCCGGGAGAGCTGACCCGCCGACAAGTAGTCTTCGCACAGGTGTTCGCATAGCGATGCTGACAAGGAGGCGCTCGTGCGTGTCATGGGCGTGGACCCGGGACTCACTCGATGCGGTGTGGGCGTCGTCGACGGGGTCGCAGGGCGGACGCTCACTCTCGTCGACGTCGTCGTGGTGCGCACCCCGCCCGAGGCGCCCCTCGCTGAGCGGCTGACCGGGCTCGAGCGGGCGCTCGAGGAATTGGTCGAACTCCATCGGCCCGAGGTGATCGCCGTCGAGCGGGTCTTCAGTCAACACAACCTCCGCACCGTCATGGGCACGGCTCAGGCGGGAGCCGTAGCGGCACTGGCTGCTGGTCGCCGGGGCATCCCGCTGAGCCTGCGGACCCCGAGCGAGGTGAAGGCAGCGGTGACCGGGAGCGGCCGCGCCGACAAGGCGCAGGTGACCACCATGGTCACTCGAGTGCTTCGACTCGATGCACCCGTCCGCCCGCCGGACGCTGCCGATGCCCTGGCGCTGGCGATCACGGAGATCTGGCGGGGTGGTGCTGAGCGCCGCCTCCAGGCAGCTGCAGAGGCTCGTCGATGATCGCGTCACTGTCAGGAGGAGTCGCTGCCGTGCATCCCTCCGCGGTCGTGATCGATGTCAGTGGAGTGGGCATCCTTGTGGCGTGCACCCCGCAGACTGCGGCCAGCGCGCGGGTCGGTGATCCCTTGATGCTTCACACCAGCCTGATCGTCCGCGAGGAATCCCTGACGCTCTACGGATTCGTGGATACAGAGCAGCGTGACGTCTTCGACCTGGTGCAGACGGTGTCGGGCATTGGGCCGCGCACGGCGCTCGCGGTGCTGTCCACGTTGGCCCCGGACGATCTGCGCCGTGCGGTCTCAGCCGATGATGTCGCCAGCCTCACGCGCGTGCCTGGGATCGGCAGCAAGGGAGCCCAGCGCATGATCATCGAGCTCAAGGACAGGCTTCGATCGGTGCAGGGGTCACACGGCGCCCATGCCACCGACGGCCCCGAGACCGTCCGCGAGGCGCTGGTGTCGCTGGGGTGGTCCGCCAAGGACGCCGAGCGGGCCGTGACGGCGGTCTCGGGCGATGACGACGCTGACACGTCGTCGCTGCTGCGTGAGGCGCTTCGCTACCTGGATCGCCGATGAGTGACGACGGCGTGGGAGGCGACGGCGAGCGGCTCGTCGATGCCCGTGCTGAGGAAGGCGAGAGCGCGATCGAGGGTGCTCTGCGGCCCCGGCGACTCGACGAATTCGTCGGCCAATCGCGTGTCTGCGCGCAACTCGATGTGGTGCTTCAGGCCGCTCGGCGCCGCGACAGACCCGCGGATCATGTCCTGCTCTCGGGGCCGCCTGGCCTCGGTAAGACGACACTGGCATCGATCATCGCTGAAGAGATGGCGGCGCCGCTTCGCCTGACCAGTGGCCCAGCACTGCAGCACGCGGGTGATCTGGCCGCTGTGCTGTCGAGCCTGCAGCCTGGCGAAGTCCTCTTCATCGACGAGATCCACCGCCTGGCTCGAGCTGCCGAGGAGATGCTCTACGTCGCCATGGAGGACTTCCGCGTCGATGTGATCGTCGGCAAGGGCCCGGGTGCCACGGCCTTGCCGCTCGATCTCGCTCCGTTCACTCTCGTCGGTGCCACGACGCGCGTGGGCCTCCTCCCAGGGCCGTTGCGAGATCGCTTCGGCTTCACGGCTCACCTCGACTTCTATGACGAAGTCGATCTTCGCACCATTGTCGAGCGTTCAGCCGGCCTCCTCCATGTGAACATCGACGAGGCGGGCGTCGTGGAGATCGCCGGACGGTCCCGCGGCACGCCGCGCATCGCCAATCGTCTGTTGCGGCGGGTGCGCGACTGGGCGCAGGTGCACGGCGACGGCACCGTCGATCGCGAGGCTGCCCGCGCCGCGCTCGACCTGTACGAGGTGGATGTCCTGGGACTGGATCGCCTCGACCGCTCAGTTCTCGAGGCGCTGGTCCACCGGTTCAGTGGCGGGCCCGTGGGATTGTCGACCCTGGCTGTTGCGGTGGGGGAAGAGCCGGAGACGGTCGAGACCGTCGCCGAGCCCTTCCTCGTGCGCCACGGACTACTGGCCCGCACTCCCCGGGGCCGGGTGGCGACCCCGTCGGCGTACTCCCACCTGGGGCTGCCTCCTCCGGCTCAGCCGGAAGCTCAGCAGGGCGTGCTGGGCTTCCCGGGGACGACCGGCGGCGAATCCCCGGGTGCCTCCGGCTAGGCTCTAGGTCCTAGTGCGCCCGGTCGGCGCCGATGGCCAACGAGGGGTGTGAGCGTGGAAAGCCTGGGCACTTTTCTCCCGATCATCCTCATTGGCGTGGTGTTCTACCTGCTCATCATGCGACCGGCCCGCAATCGCCAGCGCAAGCAGGCGGAGCTCATGTCAACGCTCATGCCCGGGACCCAGGTCATGACGACCGCCGGCGTCTACGGCACCATCGTGTCCGTCGATGATGACGACGCCGAGCTCGAGATCGCTCCCGGTGTCGTGATTCGCGTGGTCAAGGCGGCCATCGGCAAGGTCATCCAGCCAGAGCCCGCCCCCGACGATGCACCCCCGGCCGAGGGCACTGCCTGAGCGATCGTTCGGCCCCATCCCGTCCCGTCAGCCCTGAGAAGGAAGCCACGTGCCACCCGCCAATCGCAGTAGCCGGACAGGCTCCACGACCCACCCGGGTCGGCTTCTCCTCATCATGGCGCTGATCACGGCCGCAGTTGCCGCGTGGGCCCTGTGGCCCGGTCAGGACAACGCCGTGCGTCTCGGCCTCGATCTGCGTGGCGGCACCCAGGTCATCCTTCAGCCCAAGGCGGTCCAGGAAGGCGCGTCCATCACCGACGACCAACTGGCCCAGACAGTGCAGATCATCCGACAGCGCGTCGACGGCGTCGGCGTTGCCGAGGCCGAGGTCACGGTCCAGGGCTCAGGTGACGGCGCCGCGATCATCGTGTCCGTACCCGATGTCAGCCAGGAGCGACTGGTCGAGCTCGTCGGTCGCACCGCCCTGCTGGACTTCCGTCCTGTCTGGTCCATCTCCGGCCCCGCCCCCGAGACCCTGGATGACACCTCGGTGGCCCCGGCCCCGGCGGGCGACGACACGGCGACGAGCGCCCAGATCGTCCAAGCTGCTGACAACACCCCGGAGTTCCAGGCTGAGGTCGCCGCTCTGGACTGCCTTGACCCGGTCAATCAGGCGGGTGGAAGCCCTGACGACCCCCAGTTGTGGCTGGGCACGTGTGATGCCGATGGCGCGGCGAAGTATTCCCTGCAGCCCGCCTTCATCCAGGGCACGAATGTCACCGACGCCGTCGCGCAGCTTCCCCAGCAGGGCGTGGGCGGATGGGTCGTCAGCCTCACCTTTGACAGTGACGGTGCCCGCGCTCTCGCGGAGTCGTCCCAGGAGCTCTACGCGCTGCCGGACTGCACCCCGGGCGGCGCCGCACCCTGCAACGCCTTCGCGATCGTGCTGGACGGCGTGGTCGTCTCTGCCCCGCGGTTCAACGAGCCGATCATCGGCGGCCAGGCTCAGATCGAGGGCGACTTCACCGCTCAGGAGGCGCAGGACCTCGCGAACGTTCTGAGCTACGGCGCGCTGCCGGTCAACCTCGAGGTCGTCGAAGTCACGAGTGTGTCCCCGACCATCGGCGGTGATCAGCTCCGGGCCGGTCTCATCGCCGGCGCGATCGGCTTCGTCCTCATCGTCGTGTTCCTGCTCGTGTACTACCGCGTGATGGGCATCGTCGCCGTGGCCAGCCTCGTGCTGGCCGGCGGGCTCGCCTATCTCGGCTTCATCGCGCTTGGCAAGACAATTGGATTCACCCTGACACTTGCCGGCGTTGCGGGCGCGATCGTGTCCATCGGTCTCACAGCCGACTCGTTCATCATCTACTTTGAGCGCATCAGGGACGCCCTGCGCGACGGGAAGACCATGCGATCGGCGGCCGAAGTCGGCTGGGTCGCGACGCGTCGCACGATCCTCGCGGCGGACTTCGTCACCCTGCTCGCCGCGGTCGTGCTCTACATCGTGTCCGTCGGAAACGTGAGGGGCTTCGCCTTCACCCTCGGCCTCATCACCCTCATCGATCTGCTCGTGGCCTTCCTCTTCACCTATCCGGTCACCGTGCTGCTCTGTCGGGCGTCGTGGATGCAGCGCGGGTCGTGGCTCAGCGGTCTGCGCGCGGTGAAGCGTGGCGAGGGAACTGATGATGCGCCCGCCCGGGATGACCACGAGACCGCGGAGGTGAAGTCCTGATGTCACGCCGACTCTCTCTGGGAGACCGCCTCTATCGAGGTGAGTCCGGCATCGACTTCATCGGTCGTCGACGCACGTGGTTCATCATCTCGGGGGTCCTCATCCTCATTTCGCTGGGTGCCCTCGGGCTGCGAGGCCTCAACCTCGGCATCGAGTTCCAGGGCGGTGCCGTCTTCTCCGTCCCCAATGCGACGTGCTCCGTGCCGGACGCCCGCGATGCGGCCTCGACCGCTACTGGCGCTGACGTCATCGTCACGGAGACGGGTGCCGGGATCATCCGCGTCCAGACCCCGCCGGTCGATCCGGCGCAGAGCCTGGAGATCTCGAAGGTCCTGGCGGACACCTGTGGTGTCGCCGCCACCGACATCACCACCCAGGTCGTGGGACCGACATGGGGAGCGGAGATCACGGCCAAGGGCATCCAGGCGCTGGTCGTCTTCCTGGTGCTGGTGACCATCTTCCTGGCGATTTACTTCGAATGGCGCTTCGCTGTCGCAGCGCTGATCGCTCTCGCGCACGACATCATCCTGACCGTCGGTATCTATGCTGTGTCCGGACTGCAGGTCACGCCGGCGACCCTCATCGGCTTCCTCACGATTCTGGGCTACTCGCTCTACGACACTGTCGTCGTCTTCGACAAGGTCAAGGAGGAGACGAAGGGCATCACGGCCCAGTCGGTGATGAGTTACCCCGAGGCAGCCAACCGCGCGGTCAACCAGGTGCTCGTGCGCTCGATCAACACCTCGATCACCTCGCTGCTGCCTGTCGTCGCCATCATCGTGGTCGGTGCTGGACTGCTCGGCGCGGGCACGCTTCTCGACCTCGCGGTCGCGCTCGCCGTCGGCATGCTCGCCGGCGTCTACTCATCGATCTTCATCGCAACTCCGGTCGCGGTGGTGCTCAAGATGCGCCAGCCCGACATCAAGGCGCTCGACAACCGCGTGGCCGCTCGACGTGGTGGGTCAGGTCGTCGTGCCGCGGAGTCTCAGGAGGCGGCCGCGGCCGCCGTCGGCGTCGCCGACGTACCGGCAGGACCGGAGCGCCAGCAGCCCAAGCGCCAGCCGCGATCCAAGCGCGGCAAGAAGTAGGCACGGCCGCAGCGCCCGCGTCTTGCTCCTGCTCGTACACTCTCCGACAGGGAGGTGCGAGTGACGCAGGAGGCGATGCGCGAGGTCCCGGCCGAGCCCGTCAAGGGCGGCCCGGCCGATACGCCGGGCCAAGCCGGTGCCAGCGGTCTGCGCTCGCGCCTCGCACGCCTGACCGGCTCCCGCGGCGGTCCAGCCGAGCTTGACCCGCTGATCCGGACCCTTCGGCAGTACCACCCCAAGTCCGATGTGCGCCTGCTCCAGAGGGCATACGAGACCGCCGCGTACCTCCATCGTGACCAGAGGCGACGCTCCGGGGATCCCTACATCACCCACCCGCTCGCGGTGGCCACGATCCTGGCCGAGTTGGGCATGACCGCCCCGACGCTCTCCGCGGCGCTGCTCCACGACACGGTTGAGGACACCGGCTACTCCCTTGAGGAACTCCGCGAAGACTTCGGCGACGAGGTTGCGGCACTCGTCGATGGCGTGACCAAGCTCGATCGCGTGAAGTACGGCGAAGCGTCGGCGGCCGAGACGGTCCGGAAGATGGTCGTCGCGATGGCCCGCGACATCCGCGTCCTCGTCATCAAGCTGGCTGACCGACTCCACAACATGCGCACTCTTGGCTTCATGCCGTCGGAGAAGCAGGAGAAAAAGGCGCGCGAGACGCTCGAGATTTACGCACCCCTCGCGCATCGCCTCGGAATGAACACGATGAAGTGGGAACTCGAGGATCTCGCCTTCGCCACGCTGTATCCCAAGGTCTATGACGAGATCGAGCGCCTGGTGGGCCAGCGTGCCCCGTCACGTGATGAATACCTCACGCGCGTCATCGACGAGCTGGAGAGCGATATCCGAGGCGCCCGAATCAAGGCTTCGGTCACTGGGCGTCCCAAGCACCTCTACTCGGTTTACCAGAAGATGGTCGTGAGAGGTCGGGAGTTCGCCGACATCTACGACCTGGTCGGCGTGCGGATCCTCGTCGAGTCCATCCGCGATTGCTACGCCGTGCTGGGCATCGTGCACGCTCGCTGGAGCCCGGTGCCCGGGCGCTTCAAGGACTTCATCGCGATGCCGAAGTTCAACATGTACCAATCCCTCCACACCACGGTGATCGGGCCCGGGGGCAAGCCGGTCGAACTTCAGATCCGCACCTGGGACATGCATCGCGCCGCGGAGTTCGGTGTCGCTGCCCACTGGCGCTATAAGCAGCGCGACGTCGGCGGCAAGCAGGGCCCCGATGACTTCGGCTGGCTCCGCCAGCTCCTCGAATGGCAGCGCGAGACCGCCGATCCGGATGAGTTCCTGGACTCATTGCGGTACGACCTCTCCTCGTCCGAGGTCTTCGTCTTCACTCCCAAGGGCGATGTGGTGGCCCTTCCCCAGGGGAGCACCTCCGTCGACTTCGCCTACAGCGTTCACACGGAAGTCGGTCACCGATGCGTCGGTGCTCGCGTCAACGGCAAACTCGTGCCACTGGAGTCCGAACTCGCCAACGGCGATGTCGTCGAAGTCTTCACCTCCAAGGCTGAGGGCGCCGGTCCCAGTCGCGACTGGCTCACCTTCGTCAAGTCACCGCGCGCGAAGTCCAAGATCAAGGCGTGGTTCAGCAAGGAACGGCGCGAGGAGGCAATCGAGCAGGGCAAGGAGGCGATCGTCCGAGCCATGCGCAAGGAGGGCCTGCCCCTGCAGCGCCTCATGACCAACCAGTCCCTCAGCACGATCGCCGCAGAGTTGCACCAGCAGGATGTGTCGGCGCTCTATGCAGCGGTGGGGGAGGGGCGCATCTCCGCTGCCAGCATCGTGCGCCGGCTCGTTGCGGCCGCGGGCGGAGTCGATGGGGCGGCCGACGACGTGGCAGAGGCATTTACGCCGACCTCGTCCTCGCGTGCGGTCGGCCCCGGCGACGCCGGTGTGCTGGTCAAGGGCGCGACAGACGTGTGGGTCAAGCTCGCGCGCTGCTGCACTCCAGTGCCGGGAGACGACATCGTCGGGTTCGTGACTCGGGGCTCAGGGGTCTCCGTGCATCGTCGCTCGTGCGTCAACGTCCCCGGCCTCGAAGCTCAGCAGGATGCGATGGCGCGCTTCGTCGAGGTGTCCTGGGCCCCCTCGTCGGGCAGCGTCTTCCTCGTTAACATCCAGGTCGAGGCGCTGGACCGGGCGCGCTTGCTCTCCGACGTCACGCGAGCACTGTCGGATCAGCACGTCAACATTCTCAGTGCATCGGTGACGACGACCCGCGAGCGCATCGCGCTCTCGCGCTTCACCTTTGAGATGGCCGATCCCAAGCACCTTGGCGCCGCCCTCAAGGCCGTGCGACAGGTCGACGGGGTCTTCGACGCCTATCGCGTCTAACCGAGTCGAGTCGGCTCAGGAGCCGCCGAACTCCGACATGGTGCCTTCCACCGCGGCGAGCAGAGCCCGAGTGGACTCCACCGTCGCCTCCGCCTTGGCGACCGCGCGTGCGTCGCCCTTGGCCCTGGCCGCCGCCAGGGACTCCTCGGCTTTCTGCAGGGAGGCGCGGAACTTCTCGGCGGTGTCCTCCGCGCGTGCGCGTCGGGCCGGATCCGTGGCCGCCCAGCGCCGGTCATCGGCCTGTCGCACTGCATCCTCGACCGCCTTCAAGCGGCGATCGATGCGCTCCTTATCGGCGCGCGGCACGTGGCCTACCGACTCCCAACGCTCTTGCACGGATCGCAGCGCCCGCTTGGCGGCCGCGATATCGGAGACGGGCAGGATGGCCTCGGCCTCGGCGGCCAGCTGCTGCTTGCGCTCGAGGTTGGCGCGGTGCTCGACATCGCGCTCGGCGTTGACGGCGTCGCGTGCGGCGAAGAACGCGTCCTGCGCTGCCCGGAAACGGGCCCATAGGCGGTCCTCGTCCTGGCGACTGCCACGCGGCGCGGCCTTCCAGGAGTCCATGAGCTTGCGGTAGGCGCGTGTGGTCCCGGCCCAGTCGGTGGAGGTCGACAGCGCCTCTGCCTCGCGGATGAGGGACTCCTTGGCTGCCATGGCGTCCTTGCGCTCGGCGTCGCGGGCCGCGAAGTGCTGGCGACGCCGGCGGTCGAACGATGTGCGTGCGGAGCTGAAGCGCTTCCACATGGCCTGCTCGCGCCCGCGATCGATCCGGGGCGCGGCCTTCCAGGCTTCAAGGAGCGCAGTGAAGCGTTCGCCCGTGGCCTTCCACTGTGATGACTCAGCCAGCGACTCGGCCTCGACGACGATCATCTCGCGAGCAGCGAGCGCCTCCTCACGCTGGCGTGCGCGAGCCTCCTCACGCGCAGCACGTGCGGCGACCATGAGGGTGTCCACCTCATCGCACGCGCGTGCGAGCTCGTCGACGTCGCCGAGGAACGATGGTGCGGCGAGGGCCTCGCGTGCGTGGGCCACGGCGGTGGGCGCCGTGTCGAGTCCGCGCCCCTCCCTCAGCCGGTAGGCGGCGAGATCCACCTCGACGAGGAGGTCGTCGTACTTCCGGCCGAAGAACGCCAGGCCCTCCTCTGCCGTGCCTGCAGCCCACTGGCCGACGACGACGTCCCCGGCGGGCGTGCGCAGCCACACGGTGCCCTCGGCATCGATGCGGCCGTACTTGCTCGGATCGGTCCGTCGCACCGGCGGCCCCGACTGGGGGGCGGGGCGCTTCAGGGCCGTGGGCCTCGGGGCCGTGGGCCTGGAGGGCGTGGGAGCGGGGGTCGCCGGCCTAGGTGCAGATGGAGTGGGTGCCGATGGTGTCGGTGCCGATGGTGTGGGTGGCGCGGGGCTCGCGGGTGCCGCAGCCGCGGGAGGCGCGGGCGCAGGAGTGGACTCCAGGGACGGTGTCGTGGGTGACGAGGTGAGAGCAGGGGAAGGCTCGCGTGACTCGAGCACACCGAAGGGGGCCGGCGATGGCGGGACCTCCTCGACGATCTCCACATCCGACTCCGGCTGAGCCTGCGGGGTGCTCTCGCTCATCGACCCTCCCTAGTTTGCCGGCGACGTGGTCAGCGTCGCCTTCTCGATGACGACAGGCTGGGCCGGAGGCCCGTCCGTGCCGCCGCCTTCGACCCCGGCCGCCGCGATTCCTTCCACGACGTCAAGGCCCTTGGTGACCTTCCCCCAGATGGTGTAGCCCGAGGGAAGGGTCGTATCCGCGTAGACAATGAAGAACTGACTGCCTCCTGTGCCGGGTCCGGCGTTGGCCATTGCCACGGTGCCCGCGGGATAGTTGGCCGCGCCCTCGGCGGGGAGATTCTCATCGGGGATGGCGTAGCCCGGTCCGCCGGTGCCGTTGCCCGCGGGATCACCGCACTGGAGGACGAAGATCCCCTCTGTGGTGAGGCGATGGCAGGCGGTGAGGTCGAAATAGCCCTCCTCGGTGAGGAAGGCCATGGAGGCCACCGTCTTCGGTGCCTCGGCCGGCAGGGTCTCGATGACGATGTCACCGCAGTTGGTCGCGAGATTCATGGTGTACGCCGTATCCGGCTTGACCGGGTCCTTCGGAGCCTCGGGCCAACTCATGTCATCGGGTCGAGTCGCGGGTGCGGGGGAGCAGTTGGGATCGGGCTGCGTGGTCGGCTCATCGGTCGGTGCGGCGGAGTCCGATGGGACCGCGCTCTCCGAAGGAGCAGCATCGTCACTCGGAACGGCCTCGGAGGGCGCCACCGTCTCGGTGGGCGCCGCCACGTCGGTCGTGTCGGAGGATCGATTGAGCAGGACCCAGGCGAGTGCGCCGCCGACGACAACGACGACAGCAAGGACGGCGATGATGCGGTTGCGGCCACTGCGGCGCTCGGCTGCCTCAGCCCTGCGGGCTGCCTGCCGCTCCGCCTTGGCCCGCGCCACCTCGCGCCTGCGCTTGCTCGACGTCACCGCCATCCTCCTCGTCTGGGAACTAGGACCGACGCGTGAGTCTATGGCCTCGCACCGAGCCCGGTAGGCTCACGGGTTGTCCAGCCATCCCGGAGGTCCCGCATGCCCGCCTGCAGGCCATCGTGTTCGTGACGGGCTTCCCCGCGGGCGCCTGGGGCACGAATTGTTACGCGGTCGCAACCGCCGAGGGCGAGGACTGCCTCATCGTGGACCCCGGGCAGGCCAGCATCGGTCCACTCACCGACATCCTCGAGCGGCACCGCCTGCGTCCGGTGGCCGTGCTCCTCACTCACGGGCATCTGGACCACGTCTGGTCCGTGGCCCCTTTGACGGCGGGCAAGGACATCCCGGCGTACATCCATGCGGATGATCGATACCGACTGGCGGACATCGTCGGCACGACGTTCAGCATGTCGCGTGAGCAGTTGATGTCGATGACCCAAGGAGCGCTGGAGTTGACCGAGCCTGACGACGTGCGCATCCTCAGCGACGGAGAGGTCCTCGAAATTGCAGGCGTGCCGTTGTCCGTTGCTCACGCGCCCGGTCACACGGAGGGCTCTGTCGCGTTTGTCTCGGGTCGGGATGGTGAGCGCCCTCCGGTCATGCTGAGCGGAGACCTCCTCTTCGCCGGCTCGATCGGGCGCACAGACCTCCCCGGTGGGGACCCGCAGGCGATGACGCGCAGCCTGCGCTCGGTGGTGCTGCCCCTCGACGACGACACCGTCGTCCTCCCCGGCCATGGCGAGACCACCACGATCGGCCGGGAGCGCGCGAGCAATCCCTTCCTGCAGGATCTCGGCTCCGCTCCTGCCCCGAGGGGGCTGTGATGGCACGGACCGCAGGCCTGTCCGGTTTCCCCGAGTGGCTCCCCGAGGGGCGGCTGGTCGAGCTGGGAGTCCTCGATGTGGTGCGCCAGGTCTTCGAACTGCACGGCTTCACGCCCATCGAGACGCGCAGCGTCGAGCCGGTGGACGTGCTTCAGAGCAAGGGCGAGATCGACAAGGAGGTCTACGCCGTACGCCGACTCCACGCGGATTCTGACGGTGGGGACGAGCTCGCGCTTCACTTCGACCTCACCGTGCCCTTCGCGCGCTACGTCGTCGAGCATGCGGGCCAACTCGACTTCCCCTTCCGCCGCTACCAGGTGCAGAAGGTCTGGCGCGGAGAGCGGCCTCAGGAGGGCCGGTTCCGTGAGTTCACGCAGGCGGACATCGACATCATCGACGTCAATGAGTTGGCGACGCATCACGATGCCGAGATGGCGATCGTGATGGCGGAGGTCTTCGCCAACCTGCCTGCACTGCCTCGTGCCACCATTCACGTCAACAATCGCAAGGTGCTGGAGGGCTTCTATCTCGGGCTCGGGATCACCGACAGCGCAGTCGTGCTGCGCGCTATCGACAAGCTCGACAAGATCGGCGATGCCAAGGTGCGTGCCCTGCTGGTGGGCGCCGGGCTCTCCGAGGACACGGCCGACCGGGTCCTCGCGCTCGCGGCGATTCGTGGATCAGGGGCGGAGGTGGCCGCGCGCGTCCGGGATCTCGGGGTCGAGCATCCGCTCCTCCAGGAGGGACTGGACGAGTTGGTCGCCGTCGTCGATGCGGCAGACCGTGTCCGACCGGGGGCGGTCGTCGCCGACCTGCACATCGCACGTGGACTGGACTACTACACCGGCACCGTCTACGAGACCACGCTCGAGGGCTATGAGTCCTTCGGCTCGATCTGCTCGGGTGGTCGCTACGACGCGCTCGCGACGGACGGTCGCACGACGTACCCCGGAGTAGGCATATCCCTGGGTGTCACACGTCTCGTGTCCCTGCTGCTCGGCCGCGATCTCGTGCGCTCCACTCGGAAGGTCAACTCGGCCGTGCTCGTGGCCGTGCCCGACGAGGAATCGCGTCAGCGCAGCGACGCGGTTGCCCAGGAGTTGCGTACGCGAGGGATCCCTTGCGAAGTGGCGCCGCGGGCTGAGAAGTTCGGCAAGCAGATCAAATACGCCGACCGCAGGGGGATCCCCTTCGTGTGGTTCCCCTCGGCGGACGGCGACACCGTCAAGGACATCCGCAGCGGTGACCAGGTGGGTGCCGACACCCAAACCTGGAGGCCCCCGGATACTGACCTGTGGCCGATTCTGGTCGCCTCCAACGACGACAAGGGAGCATCGTGATCCGCACGCATCGGGCCGGTACGCTGACCAGCGCCGATGAAGGGCAGGTCGTCACGCTCGCCGGTTGGGTCGACCGTCGACGTGACCATGGCGGCGTTGCCTTCCTTGACCTGCGCGATGCAAGCGGTGTCGTGCAGGTCGTCGTCAACGACCCTGAGGTCGCCCACGGCCTGCGCGACGAGTACTGCCTGAGGGTCGTCGGGTCGGTGCGTCAGCGCCCCGAGGGCAACGACAACCCGGATATCCCCACCGGAGCGATCGAGGTGGAGGCGAGCGAGGTCGAGGTTCTCAGTGCCGCGGCGCCCCTGCCCTTCCCGGTGGACGACCGCGCGACGGTGGGCGAGGAGGCCCGCCTGCGCTACCGCTACCTCGACCTGCGTCGACCGTCAGTGGGGGCCAACCTGCGGATGCGGTCCACGCTGAATCAGATTGCGCGCGATGTGCTGCTCGATCGTGATTTCGTCGAGATCGAGACGCCAACCCTGACTGCCTCCACACCCGAGGGCGCCCGCGATTTCCTCGTGCCCGCGCGTCTTCAGCCGGGCAACTGGTACGCGTTGCCGCAGTCGCCACAGCTGTTCAAGCAGTTGCTCATGGTCGCCGGCATGGAGCGCTACTTCCAGATCGCGCGCTGCTATCGGGACGAGGACTTCCGTGGCGATCGGCAGCCGGAGTTCACCCAGCTCGACATCGAGATGTCCTTCGTCGAGCAGGAAGACGTCATCGAGGTCGGCGAGGCCGTGATCCGAGCCCTGTGGCAGGGGATCCTCGGCGTCGACATTGGCGAGGTGCCGCGCATGCCCTACTTCGAGGCGATGCGGCGATTCGGCACCGACAAGCCCGATCTGCGCTTCGGTCTCGAACTGGTCGACCTCACCGACTACTTCCGCGATACGCCGTTCCGGGTCTTCCAGGCGCCGTACGTCGGGGCGGTCGTCATGCCGGGAGGTGCGGACCAGCCGCGGCGGCAGTTCGACGCGTGGCAGGAATGGGCCAAGCAGCGCGGAGCCAAGGGTCTGGCCTATGTCATTTTCGGGGCCGATGGCGAGCTCGGCGGCCCGGTCGCCAAGAACCTCTCGGACTCCGAGCGGGAGGGCCTCAAGGCAGCGGTCGGCGCTTCTGACGGTGACTGCGCCTTCTTCGCAGCCGGTCCCGCCTCGGATGCGAGAGCGCTCCTCGGCGCCGCGCGCGTGGAGATCGGCCACCGCCTCGGGCTTATCGATGAATCGGCCTGGTCCTTCCTCTGGGTCGTCGATGCGCCGATGTTCGAGCAGGTGGAGGAAGATGATGGTTCGCTCGGTTGGACCGCGGTGCATCATCCGTTTACCTCACCCAACTCGGAGTGGATCGACACCTTCGAGTCCGCGCCCGATCAGGCGCTCGCGTGGGCCTACGACATGGTGTGCAACGGCAACGAGATCGGTGGCGGATCGGTACGTATCCATCGCAAAGACGTCCAGGAGCGCGTCTTCGCGCTGCTCGGCATGGGCGAGGAGGAGGCGGAGTCGAAGTTCGGCTTCCTGCTCGAGGCCTTCCAGTACGGCCCGCCGCCGCACGGCGGCATCGCCTTCGGCCTCGATCGCGTCGCGATGCTCCTCGCGGGCGCATCGAGCATCCGCGACGTCATCGCGTTCCCCAAGACCGGCGGGGGCCAGGACCCCCTTACGGGCGCGCCCACGCCCATCACCCCCAAGCAGCGCAAGGAGGCCGGCATCGATGCAGCACCCGCTGCGCCAAGCCCGGCCGAGTGACCCCTTCCTGCGCCTGCGCGTCGCCGACGATCACGTCCGCCACTTCGCTGTCGACGAGGATCACGTCGCCTTCCTGCGCACGGGCCGCACGTCGGGTGAAACCTGGATCACGGCACTCGGCGAGGA